>JAOPWK010000267.1 GCA_025965735.1 Frankiales bacterium | reverse complement strand
GCGGGACGCTGCGCGGCGGGCGGGGCGGGAGGCCGCCCCGGCGGCGGGGGTCCATGTGCGGCGGCAGCGGCGTCGGGCGCCCGGACCCGTCGGAACCAGGGGCGGGGGGCTCGTCGCCGCCCGCCTTCCAGTCCCTCGAGTCCGCCATCGGTGCCCTTCCTCGTGTTGCCAGCCGTCGAGCGCAGGGTCGTCAACCCCGAGGACGTGTCGGATCCCGAGCGGGTTCCCAACGGGGGTGCTCAGGCTACCGACCTGGGGATCATCCCCGTGCCGACACGGCTAGCCTGCGAGGCATGAAGGCCCTCGTGCTGTCCGGCGGTGCCGGCACCCGCTTGCGTCCGATCACCCACACCAGCGCCAAGCAGCTGGTGCCGGTGGCCAACAAGCCGGTGCTGTTCTACGGCCTGGAGGCCATCCGCGACGCGGGCGTGACCGAGGTCGGCATCATCGTCGGCGACACGCACGCCGAGATCGAGGCCGCCGTGGGCGACGGGTCCGACCTCGGGATCAGCGTCACGTACATCCGGCAGGACGCGCCGCTCGGCCTCGCGCACTGCGTGCTCATCGCGCAGGACTTCCTGGGCGACGACGACTTCGTCATGTACCTGGGCGACAACTTCATCATCGGCGGCATCACCGAGCTGGTCGAGGAGTTCCGGCAGGGCAGCTACGACGCGCAGATCCTGCTGACCAAGGTGGACAACCCGTCGCAGTTCGGCGTCGCCGAGCTCGGCCCGCACGGCGGCGTCACCACGCTGGTGGAGAAGCCGAAGGAGCCCAAGAGCGACCTGGCGCTGGTGGGCGTCTACATGTTCCGGCCGGGCATCCACGACGCGGTCCGCGCCATCAAGCCGTCGGCCCGCGGCGAGCTCGAGATCACCGACGCGCTGCAGTGGCTGATCGACGAGGGCCGCGACGTGCGCCCGCACCTGGTCACCGGCTACTGGAAGGACACCGGGCGGCTCGAGGACATGCTCGAGTGCAACCGCAAGGTCCTGGAGTCCGTCGAGCCGGCCGTGCACGGCACTGTCGACGCCGACTCGGTGCTGACCGGCCGGGTCATCGTGGAGGAGGGCGCGGTCATCGAGCGCTCCACCGTGCGGGGGCCGGCGATCATCGGCCGCGACACCGTCGTGAGGGACACCTACGTCGGGCCGTTCACCTCGATCTACTTCGGCTGCACCCTGGAGGACACCGAGATCGAGCACTCGATCGTGCTCGAGCAGTCCACGATCCGCGGCGTCGGCCGCATCGAGGACAGCCTCATCGGCAAGCAGGTCGAGGTGTCGCCCTCCAGCGCGCTCCCGCGCGCGCACCGGCTGATGCTCGGCGACCACAGCCGCGTCTCCATCGCCTGACGGCTGCGCGTCCCGCGTCTGGGAGACTGCCGCCATGCGTGTCCTCGTCACCGGCGGTGCCGGCTTCATCGGAGCGAACTTCGTCCACTGGACCCGGCGCCACCGGCCGGAGGTGGAGCTCACCGTCCTCGACGCCCTCACCTACGCCGGCAGCGGCGAGAGCCTGGGCGACGCCGCCCCGCTGGTCCAGGGCGACATCGCGGACGCGGCCCTCGTCGACCGGCTGGTGGCCGAGCACGACCTCGTCGTCCACTTCGCGGCGGAGACCCACAACGACAACTCGCTGAGCGACCCGTCGCCGTTCGTGCAGACCAACCTGGTCGGCACCTTCACGATCCTGGAGGCGGTGCGCAAGCACGGCGTCCGCCTGCACCACGTGTCGACCGACGAGGTCTACGGCGACCTGGAGCTCGACGACCCGGAGCGCTTCACCGAGTCCACGCCGTACAACCCGTCCAGCCCGTACAGCAGCACCAAGGCCGGCAGCGACCTGCTGGTGCGCGCATGGGTCCGCTCGTTCGGCATCACCGCGACGATCAGCAACTGCTCGAACAACTACGGCCCGTACCAGCACGTCGAGAAGTTCATCCCGCGCCAGATCACGAACGTGCTCGACGGCCTGCGGCCCAAGCTGTACGGCGACGGCCTCAACGTGCGCGACTGGATCCACGTCGACGACCACAACAGCGGCGTCTGGGCGATCGTCGACAAGGGCCGCTCGGGCGAGACGTACCTCATCGGCGCGGACGGCGAGGAGACCAACCGGACCGTCGTCGAGGCGATCCTGCGCGAGCTCGGCCAGCCGGACGACGCGTTCGACCTGGTGAAGGACCGCCCGGGCCACGACCGCCGCTACGCCATCGACAGCAGCAAGCTGCGCACCGAGCTGGGCTGGGCGCCGCAGTACTCCGACTTCGCTGCGGGGCTGCGGGCGACGATCGCCTGGAACCGCGACCACGAGGCGGGGTGGCGCCCGCAGAAGGACGCGACGGAGGCGAAGTACGCCAAGGCGGGCCAGTGAGCCCTGAACGGGACACGTTCGCCTTCCTCGTCACCGGGATGGGCGGGCAGCTGTCCAGCGACTTCGTCGACGTCGCCCGTCCGCTGGGGCAGACCGCCTTCTGCAAGGGCCTGACGATCGACGACCTCGACATCACCGACCCGTTCGCGGTCAAGGACACGGTCGCCGAGTGGTGCCGGGTCGTGCGGTCGGACAGCCCGCACCACAAGGTGGTCGTCCTCAACGCCGCCGCGTACACCGCGGTCGACAAGGCGGAGGAGGACGAGGAGACGGCCTACGCCGTGAACGCCATGGCGCCGGCGCTGCTCGCCCAGGCCTGCGCCGCTCACTCCGCCAAGCTCATCCACGTCAGCACCGACTACGTCTTCCCGGGCGACCGCGTCGGCGGCCCGCCGTACGAGGTCGACGACCCGACCGGCCCGACCAGCGCCTACGGCCGCACGAAGCTGGCCGGCGAGCTGGCCGTGCGCGAGCTGCTCCCGGACGCCTCCTGGGTCGTCCGCACCGCCTGGGTCTACGGCGTCACGGGCGGCAACTTCGTCAAGACGATGGCCCGGCTCGAGGCCTCCCGGGACACGATCACCGTCGTGGCGGACCAGCA
>JAOPWK010000264.1 GCA_025965735.1 Frankiales bacterium | reverse complement strand
GGCTGCGCACCTGCACCTCTTCGTCCACCTGGGCCGCCGACAGGAAGCGGCAGTCGCTGGCCGTGTGGATCCACGGGCCGCGCGCGACGTTGCTCATCAGCACCAGGTTCACGACCCGCAGCAGCAGGCCGGGGTGGACCAGGTCGGCGTACACCGGCGACGGCTCGCCGATCCGCCGCACGTAGTCCGCGCACGCTCGCCGTCCTAGACCGCCTTGCGGAAGCGCAGCGACATCCGGCCGCCGGACAGGAAGGACTCGCCGTGCTCGGCGACCAGCGGCGCGCTGGCGGGCGCGAACACCTCGACACCGGGCACGAGCCCGCCGGCGAAGCCGAAACGCTGCGCCACGTCGTCGTCGTGGATGCGGTGGTCCGCCTGCGGGTCGAGGTCGACCGCCGGCACCTCGTACGGCGTCAGCGGCGCAGGACGGTCGTCAGCGAGGTGGCGCGGTGGCCGGTCACCCGCTCCACGTCGTCGGTCACCTCGGCCATTTCGCCGGCCGCGATGGCGGTGTAGGTGCTGACCCAGGCGTCCAGCTGGTACTGCTCGGCGCCGTAATGCGCCCGCGAGGCGTACGCCTGCTCGACCGTCTCCCGCTCGTACCGCTTGGCGTCGCCGGTCGCCTCGGTCAGCTCCTCGGCCACGTCGTCGAGCGTGAGCGCCTCCGGCCCGGTCAGCACGTACGTCTGCCTGGCGTGCGCCTCGTCGAGCAGTGCGGCGACCGCGACCTCCACCACGTCCCGTCGCGCGACCGCGGCGAGGCGGCCGTCACCGGCGGGGCCGCGGATCACGCCGCTCTCGTCGAAGAAGTGCGGCAGCACGTCGGCGTAGAGGCTGTTGCGCAGCGCGGTGGTCACGAGGCCGGCCTCCTGCAGCGCGGCCTCGGTCCAGAAGTGGTCGCGCCCGAGGGTGAACACGCTGTCGGCCGCGGCGCCCTGGAAGGAGGTGTAGACGACCCGGCGCACCCCGGCGGCAGCGGCGGCGCGCACCGCGCTCCGGTGCTGCTCCAGCCGCTGCGGGTGCTCGGCCGCGGAGACCAGCAGCAGGACGTCGACGCCCTCCAGCGCGGCAGTCATCGCGGCCTCGTCGTCGTACGACGCCTGCGCCACCGTCGCCCCGTCGAGCAGCGGCGCACAAGCCGCGTCCCGGACGACGAGGCGCAGGTCGTGGCCGGCCAGCGCGCGGGCGACGGCGCCGCCGACGTGACCGGTCGCGCCGGTGACGCCGATCAGAGGACGGCCTTCTCCAGCCCCTGCAGGGACTCCTCGAGGTGCGCGAGCAGCCGCTGGAGGCGCGGCACGCTGCGGCGGCAGCCGACGATGCCGAACTGCAGCTGGTCCACGTAGCTGGTCACCGTGATGTTCATGGCCTGGCCGTCGAGCGGGATGGACAGCGGGTACATGCCGGACAGCCGCGCGCCGTTCCAGTAGAGCGGCTCCTTGGGGCCGGGCACGTTGCTGATGACCAGGTTGAACGGCGGCGGCGTGACCTTGTGCAGGTCGAGCACCGAGTTGAGCAGCAGCGGCGCCATGACGACGGCGGACAGCGCGGTGATCTGCGTCTGGTTCAGCCCGCGCAGGGTCGCCTTGCCCTGCTGCATCGAGGCGCGGACGGCGACCAGGCGCGCCCCGGGGTGCTCGAGGTCGGTGGCCAGGTTGCACAGGATGGTGCCGACCGCGTTGGTCTGCTCCTCGCTGTTCTCGTCGCGCAGCGAGACCGGCGTCATCGCGATGAGCGGGCTGGCCGGCAGCGCGTCCTGCTCGAGCAGGTAGGTGCGCAGCGCACCGGAGCACATCGCGAGCATGACGTCGTTGATGGTGGCGTCGGCGGCCCTGCCCACCTTGCGCAGGCGCTCCATCGACCACGACTCCGCGGCGATGCGGCGGCTGCCGGTGATGCCGACGTTGAGCATCGAGCGGGGCGCCTGCAGCGGCAGCGCCGCGGCCTGGTGGCGCAGCGCGTCGTTCGCCAGCTGCACCAGCGTCGGCACGAGGCCGATGGCGTCGGCTCCCAGCTGCAGCGCGGCCTTGGGCGCGGCCAGCGGGGAGAAGGACTCCTTCTGGCGCGGCGGGCGGGTGCTCTCGCGGCGCTCCCACGGCACCGGCACGTCGCGCGCGTCCGGGTCCGTGGACAGGCTGCGCTGCAGCAGCCGCTGCGCCGAGATGCCGTCCATCATCGCGTGGTGGAGCTTGGTGTAGACCGCGAACCGGTCGCCTTCGAGCCCCTCGATGAGGTGCGCCTCCCAGAGCGGGCGCTTGCGGTCCAGCAGGGTCCCGTGCAGGCGGGAGGTCAGGGCGAGCAGCTCGCGCACCCGGCCGGGCTCCGGCAGGGCGGAGTGCCGGACGTGGTGCTCGAGGTCGATGTCCGCGTCCTCCTTCCACCCCCACTGGCCGAGGGTCAGCGGCGAGCGGTACGGGCGCTTGCGGAACAGCGGCGCGATGTCCTCGACCTCGACGGACTGCCGGTACAGGCCGGCGAGGAACTCCTTGCCGGCGCCCTCGGGCAGGTCGAACAGCTGCAGCCCGCCGACGTGCATCGGCTGCTCCCGGTTCTCCGGGATCATGAACATCGAGTCCGTCACGGGCATCAGCGCCACGGTCGTGCCTCCTGTCGCTCGAGGTGCAGGACCCTAGACGCGCGGTCGCGAGGCCTGCTGTGCGGCCTGGGCCACGGCGGCCGGCCCCGCCGACTGCCGGGCCACCACTCCCGGTGCCTGCCCACGCACGGCGGCCATCACCCGCAGCCACGCCTGCGCGTAGACGTGCGGGGACCGCCGCTCGATCCCGGCGACGATCCGGGCGACCGCAGGCACCACCGGGTAGGTCTTGCCGAATGGACCGGGCAGCGACGCGCGCAGCGCCTTGAGGGCCGGGTCGGTGTCGGCCGCCTGCACCATCGCGGTGTCGGTGAAGGCGAGGTACGCGACGCCGACCGTCACGCCGAGGTGGGCCAGCTCCGGGCGCAGCGCGTGCGCCATCGCCTCCACGCCGGCCTTGCTGGCGGCGTAGGCGCTCATCAGCGGCGCGTGCACCATCGCGGCGAGCGAGGCGATCTGCAGCACGTGCCCGCGGCTCTCGACCAGCGCGGGCAGGAAGGCCCGCACGGTGCGGACGCTGCCGAGCAGGTTCACCTCGATGACCCGCTCGTACGCCGCCGGGTCCATGGCGAGCATCGCGCCGCTGTGCCCGATCCCGGCGTTGACGACCACGACGTCGATCCGGCCGAAGTGCTGCTGCACCTCGGCGGCGACGCGAGTCAGCGCCTGCGCGTCCGTGACGTCGACCTCCCAGGCCCGGCTGCCGGGCAGGTCCGGCACGGCGTCGCCCGGCAGCACCAGCAGGGCGATGCGGGCGCCCCTCGCGGTCAACTGGCGGGACAGCTCGGCGCCGAGCCCGCCGCCCGCACCGGTGATGACGACGACGGCCCCGTTCGGGTCGAGGCGGCTCACGCTGTCCCTCATGCCGTCACCGTCTCTCGTGCCGGCTGGGTCTCGTACTGCGCCAGGTCGAAGCGCGACAGCGTGCGGCGGTACGGCAGCGTGAAGGTGGGCCACAGCGTGGTGTTGCGGCCGGCCTCGTCGAGGTACCAGGAGGAGCAGCCGCCGGCGTTCCAGACGGTGCCCCGCAGGTCCTGCTGG
>JAOPWK010000054.1 GCA_025965735.1 Frankiales bacterium | reverse complement strand
CGCTCGCCCGCTCGCCCGCTCGCTCCCCGTGATCCACAGAAGATGTGGTCTCGTCAGCGCCTCGATGCGCCGCTGAGCGGACCGATCCTTCTGTGGATCATGGAGCACGGCGGGTCGCTCGTCACGAGACGGATCCGCACCGCCCGTACTGTTCGCCCATGACCTGGAACCCCCGACAGCTCGCGCAGCAGACCGGCCGCACCTTCGTCATCACCGGGGCGAACAGCGGCATCGGCCGCGAGGCCGCACGTGACCTCGTCGCCCGCGGGGCGCACGTCGTCCTGGCCGTGCGCGACACCCGCAAGGGCGAGCAGGCCAAGGCCTCCTTCAGCGGCCCCGGCACCTCGGCCGTGCACGAGCTCGACCTGGCCGACCTGGACTCCGTAGCGGCCTTCGCCAAGGGCGTCAGCGCCGAGCACGAGTCACTCAACGCGCTGGTCTGCAACGCCGGCGTCATGGGCGGACCGCAGCTGTTCACCGCGCAGGGCCACGAGCGGCAGATGGGCACCAACCACCTCGGCCACGCCGCGCTCGTCACCGCGCTGTGGCCGCTGCTGCACTCCGGCGGCGGCCGCGTCGTGCTCGTGTCGAGCATCGCGGCGCGCGGCGGCCGGCTGTCGGCGGACACCACCCGCGAGCAGCTCGTCGCGCCGTCGCCGTACGTCGGTCAGGCCGTCTACGCCAACACCAAGCAGGCCAACCTGCTGTTCGCGCAGGAGCTGCACCGCCGTGCCGGCAAGGCCGGTTCGCCGGTCAGCGCCGTCGCCTGCCACCCCGGCGTCAGCGACACCGCGCTGTTCACCCGCCAGCTGTCCGAGCGCGGCGTCGGCTTCCTCAACCCGGTCGCGCGCGCGGTCATGAAGGTGGCCCTGCAGTCCGCGCACGCCGGAGCGCTGCCGACGCTGCGCGCGCTGGACCACAGCACCCCGAGCGGCGCCTTCGTCGGCCCGTCCGCCGTCGGCCAGATGCGCGGCAAGCCCGAGCTGCTCGACGTCTACAGCACCGCCAAGGACCCGGCCGTCGCCGCCCGCCTGTGGGAGCTGACCGAGGAGATCCTCGGCGCGCCGCTGCCGGTCTGACGTGGAGACCGTCCTGGTCGGGCTGGTGATGCTGGTCGGCCTGGCCGGCGTGATCGTCCCGCTGTTGCCCGGCACCGCGCTGGTGCTCGCCGCCGGCATCGGCTGGGCCGCGCTGGTGGTCGAGAGCGGCACGACCCGCTGGGTCGTCGTCGCCGTCATGGCTGCGCTGCTCGTGGCCGGCCTGGTCCTGAAGTACGCCCTGCCCGGCCGGCACCTGGCCGGCAGCCTCCCGCGCCGCACGCTGCTGCTGGGCGCGGCCGGCGCCGTCGTGGGCTTCTTCCTGCTGCCGCCGCTCGGGCTGCTCCTCGGCGGTGTCGCCGGCGTCTACCTCGCGGAGGCGCAGCGGGACCGCAGCACCGCCTGGCGCAGCACCGTGCAGGTGCTCAAGGCGGTCGGCCTCGGCGTGCTGGCGGAGCTCACGGCCGGCGTGCTGATGGTCGCCACCTGGCTGGTCGGCGTCGTTCTCGTCTGAGGGAACGCGGCCCGGCCGGTCGTTGTTGCAGCAAGCATGAGAGTCGAGATCTGGTCCGACGTCGTCTGCCCCTGGTGCTACGTCGGCAAGCGCCGCTTCGAGCAGGCGCTCGCGTCCTTCCCGCACCGCGACGAGGTCGAGGTCGTCTGGCGCTCCTTCGAGCTGGACCCCAGCGCGCCGGCCGAGCGCACCGAGGGACAGGCCGCGCACCTGGCCGCGAAGTACGGCCGCTCCCTGGAGCAGGCGCAGGAGATGCTGGACTCGATGACGGCCACGGCCGCGCAGGACGGCCTGGACTTCCGGTTCGACCTGATGCGCGGCGGCAGCACCTTCGACGCGCACCGGCTGCTGCACCTGGCCGCCGAGCGCGGCGTGCAGGGCACGCTCAAGGAGCGCCTCATGCGGGCGACCTTCACCGAGGGCGAACCGACCTCCGACCACGAGACGCTGGTGCGCCTGGCCGGCGACGCGGGCCTGGACACCGAGGAGGCGCGCGACGTGCTGAGCACCGACCGCTACGCCGACGAGGTGCGCGCTGACGTGCGCGACGCGCAGCGCTTCGGCATCACCGGCGTCCCGTTCTTCGTCGTCGACCGCACGTACGGCGTCTCCGGCGCGCAGCCGGCCGAGGTGCTGCGCCAGGTCCTGGACAAGGCGTGGGAGGACAGCCGCCCGGTGCAGCTCGTCACGACCGGCGGCAGCGGACCCGGTTGCGAAGGCGACGCCTGCACGGTCTAGACCTGACCGCGTGAGCCTGCCGACCTCCCGCCTGCTGCGGACCGTCCAGCTGCTGACGCTGCCCGCCGGCGCCGCCGCGCTGGCCGTTGAGGGCGCCGCACGTCGCGCTGCGGGTCAGGACGCGGAGGTCGTACGGACACGTCTGCGCGCCCGCAACGCCGCCCGCACGATCCGCGTGCTCGGCGGGCTCAAGGGCGGCGCCCTCAAGGCCGGGCAGCTGCTCTCGACGGTGGACGCGCTCATGCCGCACGACCCCGAGGCGACCTGGCAGGACGCGCTGGTCACCCTGCAGGCCGGCAACCCATCGCTGCCGTTCGCCGAGGTCGAGCCGGTGCTGCGGGCCGAGCTCGGACCCGGCTGGCGGGCGCTGTTCTCCTCCTTCAACGAACGGGCCGTGGCCGCTGCGTCCCTCGGGCAGGTGCACCGGGCGGTCTGGTCCGACGGGCGCACGGTGGCCGTGAAGGTGCAGTACCCGGGGGTCCGCGAGGCGCTGATCGGCGACGTGCGGACGCTGTCGCTCGTGTCCCGCGCCGCCGCCCTGGTCGCCCGCGGACTGGCGGTGCCACCGCTGATGCGCGAGCTTCGGGACCGCCTCGTGGAGGAGCTGGACTACGCGCACGAGGCGCGCACCCAGACCCGCTTCGCGACCGCGTTCGGGGACGACCCCGACATCGTGGTGCCGTCCGTCGTGCGCGCTTCCTCGCGGGTGCTGGTCACGGAGTGGCTGGACGGGGTGCCCCTGTCGGCGGTCGCGCGCACGGCCGACCAGGCGGAGCGCGACCGGGTCGCCGGGCTGTACCAGCGCTTCCTGGTCAGCGGCCCCGAACGGGCCGGCCTGCTGCACACCGACCCGCACCCGGGCAACTTCCTGCGGCTGACCGACGGGCGGCTCGGGGTGCTCGACTTCGGCTCCTCGCTGGAGATGCCGGACGGGATGCCGGCGACGTTCGGCCGCCTCATCGGCGCGCTGCTCGGCGACGACCCGGGCGAGGTGCTGCGGCGGCTGCGCGAGGGGGGCTTCGTGCGGCCCGGCGTGCAGGTCGAGGTGGAGAAGCTGGTCGACTACATGTCGCCGTTCACCGAGCCGGCGCGGCACGACGTGTTCCGCTTCAGCCGCGCCTGGCTGCAGCGGGAGTTCGGCCGCGTCAACGACCCGCGCCACCCCGACTTCGGCGTGGCCCTGAAGCTGGACCTGCCGGCCGAGCACCTGTTCACGCACCGCGTCTGGCTCGGCATGGTCGGGGTGCTCGGCCAGCTGGAGGCCGAGCTCCCCGTGCGCCCGGTCCTGCGCCGCTGGCTGCCGGGGTTCGACGGGCACTAGCGTCCGACGCGTGCGCCTGCCCCTGCTCGGCCCGTCGGACCTGCTGCACGCCGTGCGCGAGCTGACCGCTGCCGGCGCCTCGCTCGGACGGGCGGCCACCCGCGCGATCGCGCTGGTCCCCCGCCTCGAGCAGGCGCTCGACCGCGTCGACGCGCTGCTCGACCGGGCCGAGGTGGCCGTCGGGCGGATCGAGCAGATCGCCGTCGACGCCGATACCACCGTCGGCTCCGTCAGCGACCGTGTCGACGCGCTCCTCAGCGGGGTCGGGTCGGTGCTGCAGCGGGCCGACACCGCCGTGGGTCGGGTGGACGGCGTGCTGGGAGACGCCGAGGGCGCCGTGCAGCGGGTCGGCACGGTCGTCGGCAGCGCCGAGTCCGCCGTCACCCGCGTCGACACCGTCGTCGGCAGCGCCGAGTCCGCCGTCACCCGCGTCGACACCGTGGTCGGCGATGCCCAGGCCACCGTCCTGCGGGTTGGCCGCACCGTCCACGACGCGGACACGGCGGTCCGCCGGGTGGCGGAGGTGCTGGTGGGCGCGGAGCAGGCCGTCGTCGAGGTGACCACCGTGATCGGCCGCGCGGGCGGGCTCGTCACCGAGGCCAGCGGGCTGCTCGGCCAGGCGCAGGCGCCGCTGGCGGCCCTCATGCCGGTGCTCGAGCGCATGAGCGAGACCGTGCACCCGAGCGAGGTCGACGCGGCCGTGCTGCTCATCGACCGGCTGCCCGAGCTGCTGCGGACGCTGGACGAGGACCTGCTGCCGCTGACCCGTCAGCTCGGGAGCGTCGGCCCGGAGCTGCACGCGCTGCTGGGCCTGGTGGAGGACCTGCACGACATGGTCGCCAAGCTGCCCGGCATGGGCCGCGTACGGCGCCGCAAGGACCCGACGTGACCCGGTCAGCCGGCCCCTGACCCCGGCTCAGCCGCCAACCTGCGCAGCACCTTGCGGTCGGTCTTGCCCACCGACGTGAGCGGCACCGCCGGCACGATGCGCACCTCCCGCGGGTGCTTGTGCCGGCCCAGCCGCTCGCGGCTCCAGTCGATCAGCTCCTCCGCGGACACGGTGGCCCCCGCGCCGAGCGACACCCAGGCCACGACCTCCTCCCCCAGCACCGAATCCGGCCGCCCCACCACCGCCGCGGTGGCCACCTCCGGGTGCGCCAGCAGGACGTCCTCGACGTCGCGCGGGTAGACGTTGAAGCCGCCGCGGATGATGAGGTCCTTGATGCGGTCGACGACGTAGAGGTAGCCGTCCTCGTCCACGTGCCCGACGTCCCCGGTGTGCATCCAGCCGTCGCGCACCGCCGCCGCGGTCGCCTCCTCGTCCCGCCGACCGTCGGTCCAGTAGCCCGCCATGACGCCGGCCGAACGCACGCACACCTCACCGTCGCTGCCGACCGGCACCGGCTCGCCCAGCTCGTCGACGACCTTGACCTCCACACCCGGAAGCGGCAGACCGACGCTGCCGGAGCGCGGTGCGGTGTACGGGTTCATCGTCGCGGTGGAGGTCACCTCGGTGCAGCCGTAGCCGTCGCACACCCGCACGCCGCCGACCCGGCGCTCGAACTCCTCGCGCACCGCGACCGACAGCGGGGCACCGCCGGTGGTCACGTAGTAGATCGACGACAGGTCGGCGCTCTCCAGGTCCTGCCGGAGCAGCAGCTGCAGCATCGAGGGGACCAGCGCGGCCGCCTGCGGGCGCAGCCTGGCCGCCATGTCGAGCCACTGCGCGGCGTCGAACTTGCGCTGCAGCGCCACGAAACCCGCTGCGGGCATGTGCATCCGGGTCACGGAGTTGAGCAGGCCGTAGACGTGCGACAGCGGCAGTGCGAGCAGCAGGTCGACCGCGCCGGACTCGGAGAACACCTGGGCGCGCGAGCGCGAGATCTGCGACAGCCCGGTGTGCGTGAGCATCACGCCCTTGCTGCGCCCTGTCGTCCCGCCGGTGTAGAGCAGCGCGGCCAGGTCGTCCTCAGCACGGTCGACGAGCGGGCCGTCGCCGTGCACCTCGAGCTCCGCGAGGTCGACGACGACGCGCACCTCCAGCCCCTGCGCCGCCTCGCTCACCAGCGGCAGCGACGCCTGCGAGGCGACGGCGACGCGGGCGCCGGAGTCGCGCAAGACGTGGCGCAGCTCCGTCGGGGTCACCGCCGAGATGACCGGCGTGGGGACCGCGCCCGCACGCCAGAGCGCCGCGTACGACAGCAGCACCTCGGGGCAGTTCGTCATGCAGACGACGACCCGGTCGCCAGGCTGCACGCCGAGCGCGCGGAAGCCCGCGGACAGCCGGACGGCGCGCGCGTGCAGATCCGCCGAGGTGTGCCACTGCCCCTCGAACTCCAGCGAGCGGTGGTCGCCGAGCCGCGCGAGCGAGTCCTCGGCCAGCGCACCCAGTGACAGCGCACCCGGGGACAGGCTCATCCGACGCGGACGACCATCTTCCCGGTGTTGCC
>JAOPWK010000046.1 GCA_025965735.1 Frankiales bacterium | reverse complement strand
ACCTGGGCCGCCTCGCGCTGTGCCGCATCTTCAACGGCGAGATGAAGAAGGGCCAGACGGTCGCCTGGTGCAAGAAGGACGGCACCGTCGAGAACGTCAAGCTCACCGAGCTGCTCGGCACCGAGGCGCTCGAGCGCGTCTCCATCGAGTCGGCCGGCCCGGGCGAGATCGTCGCCATCGCCGGCATCCCGGAGATCTTCATCGGCGAGACGCTGGCCGACCCGGCCAACCCCATCCCGCTGCCGCTCATGACGATCGACGACCCGAACATCAGCATGACCATCGGCATCAACACCAGCCCGATGGCAGGCCGCAGCGGCAAGAAGCTCACGGCGCGCCAGGTCAAGGACCGGCTCGACAAGGAGCTCGTCGGCAACGTCTCGATCCGGGTCAACAACACCGAGCGCCCCGACACCTGGGAGGTCCAGGGCCGCGGCGAGCTGCAGCTGGCGATCCTCGTCGAGGTCATGCGGCGCGAGGCCTTCGAGCTGACCGTCGGCAAGCCGCAGGTCGTCACCCGCATGGTCGACGGCAGGATCCACGAGCCGATGGAGCGCCTCACCATCGACACGCCGTCGGACTACCAGGGCGTGATCATCCAGCTCATGGCGCTGCGCAAGGGGCGCCTGGAGCAGATGGTCGACCACGGCACCGGCTGGACCCGGATGGAGTACATCGTCCCGGCCCGCGGCCTGATCGGCTTCCGCACCGAGTTCCTCACCGAGACCCGCGGCACCGGCCTGCTGCACCACGTCCACGAGCGGTACGAGCCGTGGCACGGCGACATCCGGACCCGTCCGTCGGGCTCGCTGGTCGCCGACCGCAGCGGCCCGACGACCGGCTTCGCCCTGGCCAACCTGCAGGAGCGCGGCACGATGTTCGTCCCGCCGGGCACCGAGGTCTACGAGGGCATGATCGTCGGCGAGAACTCCCGCAGCGACGACATGGACGTCAACGCCACCAAGGAGAAGAAGCTCACCAACATGCGGCAGAGCTCCTCGGACGTGCTCGTCCCGCTCATCCCGCACAAGGAGCTCAGCCTCGAGCAGGCGCTGGAGTTCTGTCGCGAGGACGAGTGCGTCGAGGTCACGCCCGGCAAGGTGCGCATCCGCAAGGTGATCCTGGACGCCGGCGAGCGGGCGCGCAGCACCCGCAACAAGGCGAAGGCCTCGCTGGCATAGCGCCCGCGCTATGCTGGATGCATGTCTGGTGGTGCTCTCGTGCGCGAGGCGCGGCGCCGTGCCGGGCTGACGCAGGGGGAGCTCGCGCTGCGCACCGGCACCACGCAGTCCGCGGTCGCCCGCGTCGAGAGCGGGCGCACGTCGCCCTCCTACGACACCGTGCTGCGCCTGGTGGCGGCGTGCGGGTTCACGCCTGACATCCACCTGGAGCCCGACGACGCGCAGCACGACCTGTCGCTGGCCACGCCGCTGCTGCGGATGACCCCGCAGGAGCGGGCCGACCACCACGACCAGGTGGTGGCGGTCTTCCAGGAGCTCAAGCAGGCAGGAGCGCGCGCCCGTGCCGGCTGAGCGGTTCGACCCGCAGGCGGCGCTGGCCGTCCTGCAGGAGCACGGGGTGCTGTTCGTCGCCATCGGCGGGTACGCCGCGATCCTGCAGGGCTCGCCGTACCCGACCACGGACGTCGACATCACGCCGGAGACCTCGAGCGCGAACCTCGACCGTCTGGCGGAGGCGCTGCGGGCGCTCGACGCGCGGGTGCGGCACCCGGACACCCCGGAGGGGCTGCCCTTCGCGTGCGACGCCACAGCACTCGCCGCCGCGATCTTCTGGAACCTCACGACCAGGTACGGGGACCTCGACATCTTCTTCACACCGGCCGGCACGCACGGGTACCCCGACCTGGTGCGGGACGCCGTGACGATCGAGCTGCGCGGGGTGCCCGTGCGCGTCGCGCACCTCGCGGACGTCATCCGCAGCAAGGACGCGGCCAACCGGGACAAGGACCGCCGGGTGCTGCCGGTGCTGCGCCAGGTGCTCGACCGTCAGGAGCGCCCGTGAGGGCCGGCCAGCTCGTCGTCGCCACCCCGCAGCTGAGCGACCCGAACTTCGCCCGCACCGTCGTGCTGCTGCTGCAGGCCGACGAGGAGGACGGCGCCCTCGGCCTGGTGCTGAACCGCCCGACCGGCACCGCCGTCGCCGAGGTGCTGCCGGACTGGCAGCCGCTGGCGGCCGAGCCCGCTGTCGTGTTCACCGGCGGTCCGGTCCAGCCGAACGCCGCCATCTGCCTCGGCCACGGGCGCCTGGGCGGCACGCAGGTCGGCGCCTACTCGGTCCTGGAGGGGGTGCCGGGCACCTCGGTAGGCACCGTCGACCTCGCCGCCACCCCGGACGAGCTCGTGCCGGCGGTGTCGGAGGTGCGGGTGTTCGCCGGCTACGCCGGCTGGGGCGCCGGCCAGCTCGAGGCCGAGGTCGAAGAGGGCGCCTGGTGGGTGCTGGACGCGCTGCCCGCGGACGCCTTCTCCGACAACCCCGACGTGCTCTGGTCGAGCGTGCTGCGGAGGCAGGGCCCGCCGATCGCGTTCGCGGCGAGCTACCCGGCGGACCCGACCCTCAACTGAGCCAGCGCGGTGCGGGCCTGCTCCGCCGCCGCCCGGATGCGGCTCTGCGCCTGCGCCAGGTCGAGCGCCTCGCCGAGGCGCACCCGCGTCTCGACGTCGCCGCACACCTCCGCCAGGGCGACCGCGCCCATCGACGCGCTGCCGCCGCGGACCGAGTGCGCGATGCGGCCGACCGCGTCGCTGTCGCCCGCCTGGACCGCGACCTGCAGCTCGTCCAGCCGCTTGTCCGTCTCGCCCTCCCAGGTGTCCAGCAGCCGGGCGAGCATCGCCGGCCCCCGCTCGCCCAGGCGCGAGAGGAGCGACTCCAGGACCGTCCGGTCGACGACCTCCCCGCTCGGCCCCTCGTCCAGCACGTCGACCTCTGCCTCGTCGTCCGCCACTGCGGTCACCCGCGAGAGCGCGGCCGCCAGCTCGTCCCGGCGCACCGGCTTGGCCAGGTAGTCGTCCATCCCGGCGGCGAGGCACTGCTCGCGGTCCTCCGCCAGGGCGTTCGCGGTCATGGCGACGACCCGCGGCTGGTGCTCCGGCGGCAGCTCGGCGCGCAGCCGCCGCGTCGCCTGCAGGCCGTCCAGCACAGGCATCTGCACGTCCATGAGGACGACGTCGTACCGACGCTGCGTGACCGCGGCGAGCGCCTCCTCCCCGTTGCCGACCACGTCGGCGCGGTAGCCGAGCCGCTCGAGCATCAGCACGGCCACCCGCTGGTTGACCACGTTGTCCTCGGCGAGCAGCACGCGCAGCCGCCGTGGGGCGGCCTCGGCCTCCGCCGCCGCGCCGCTGACCGGTTCGAGCGCCGCGCCGAGCGCCGTGGCGACGGCCGTGCGCAGGGCGCTGGCCTTCACCGGCTTGGTCAGGTGCAGCAGGCCGAGCTCGTTGGCCTTGCGCGGGCGCTGGCCCAGCGAGGTGAGCAGGAGCAGCGGGAGGTCGCGGGTGGCCGGGCGCTTGCGCAGCTCGGTGGCCAGCCCGATGCCGTCCATGCGCGGCATGTGCATGTCCAGCAGCACGACGTCGTACTGGCCGCCCGCCTCGACCGCGGCCAGCGCCTCCTCGGCGTCCCGCGCGGACTCGACCTGCATCTCCCAGCTCTCGAGCTGGCGGCGCAGGATGCGGCGGTTGGTCTCGTTGTCGTCGACCACCAGGACTCGCCGGCCGGGCAGCTCAGCCGGCGCGTGGAGGAGCGCGTCCTCGGTCTGCGCTGCGCGCGGGAGCCGCACCTGCATCGTGAAGGTGGAGCCGACGCCCAGGGTGCTGCGCACCTGGAGGTGGCCGCCCATGGCCTCGGCCAGGCGCTTGCTGATGGCCAGCCCGAGACCGGTCCCGCCGTACAGCCGGGTGGTGGACGCGTCCACCTGGCTGAAGGAGCGGAACAGCCGGTCGACGCGGTCGGTCGGGATCCCGATGCCGGTGTCGCGCACCGCGAAGCTGAGCGCCACTCCCTCCGGTCCCTCGTCCCCGGCCGTCACCGTCACGACGACGTCGCCGCGCCGGGTGAACTTCACGGAGTTGCTCAGCAGGTTGACCAGCACCTGCCGCACCCTCGTGACGTCGCCCACCACCACCGGCGGCACGCCAGGCTCGAGGGACGCGACCAGGTCGATGCCCTTGCCGCCGGCCTGCGCAGCGACCAGCTCGACTGACCCCTCGACGCAGTCGCGGATCGAGAAGGGCTGCCGCTCGAGCTCGAGCTGGCCGCTCTCGATCTTCGAGAAGTCCAGGATGTCGTTGATGATCACCAGCAGGGCGTCGCCGCTGGTCCGCACCGTCTCGGCGTAGTCGCGCTGGTCGGGCGTGAGGTCGGTGTCGAGCAGCAGCCCGGTCATGCCGATCACGGCGTTCATCGGCGTGCGGATCTCGTGCGACATCGTGGCGAGGAAGGCGGACTTGGCTGCGGTGGCGGCCTCCGCCTCGCGACGCGCCTGGACCAGCTCCTCCTCGCGCTCCTGCACCATGCGCCGTTCGCTGGCCAGCTCGGCAGCCAGCTCGTCCAGGCCGGATCCGATCGCCTGCAGCTCGGCCGGCCCCGTGCCGGGGGAGCGGGCCTCGAGGTCGCCGTGCCGCAGCCGGGAGATGGTGCTGGTCAGGCCCTGCACCGGCTCGACGACGTCGCCCCGCAGCCGGCGGAACTGCCGCGCGACCACGAACGCCACCGCGAGGGCCAGCAGCACCTCCAGGCCCAGCCCGACCGCGAGCAGGCGGACCTGCTGCCGTTCGGAGTCGCGGCGCAGGGCGTCCGCCCTCATCTCGGCGGCGGCCTCGGCGTCGCGGTAGTCGTCGAACAGCGTCTTGTCCAGGCGCAGGAAGCCGGCCTGGCTGCGACCTTCCGGGAAGCCGCGCAGCGCCGGGTCGGCCCAGCCGCTGCGCCAGGTGTCCTGCCGCTGCTCGACCTCCGCGTAGAGCGCGAGCATCTGGTCGTTGTCCCCGAACCGGCTGCGCACCTCGGCGTTGCGGTCGGGGAGCGCCGAGCTGCCGGCCTCGTACGGCTCGAGGAACTCCGGCTGCCCGGTGATGAGGAAGGCGCGCAGCGCGGTCTCCTGGTCGAGCATCGCCAGGTGCGCGAGCCGGACGGCGCGGGCCCCCTCCTGGTAGCGCTCGGTCTGCGGGACCAGCGCGAGCACGAGCAGCGCCAGGACGAGGGCGCTGCCCAGCGCGGTGACCGCGACGGTGACCACCATGAGGCGTGCCAGCGAGCCGACCCGCCGGGTCAGGCTGGTGGGCGGCGTTCCGCCGGGCTCAGCAGGCACGGTCAGGAGCCTGCCAGAGGAGGCGCCTGGGTCCCGTCCCTGCCGCCTAGGGTCGTGACATGAGCGATGCGACCCTGCCCCCGCCGGACCCCGGCGAGCGGATGCGCGAGCAGACCGCGGAGGCGGTGCTCGCCCAGGCCGAGACCGCGGTCGAGGACGCGGCGATGGACGTGGACATGGCGCCGCTGGACGTCCCGCGGCGGATGCTGCTCGTGCACGCGCACCCCGACGACGAGACGATCGGCACCGGCGCCACGATGGCGAAGTACGCCGCCGCCGGCGTGGCCGTCACGCTGGTCACCTGCACCCTCGGCGAGGAGGGCGAGGTCCTCGTCCCCGAGCTGGAGCACCTGGCCGCCGACAAGGACGACGCCCTCGGCCAGCACCGCATCGGCGAGCTCGCCGCGGCCTGCGAGGCGCTGCGGGTGACCGACCACCGCTTCCTCGGCGGCCCGGGGCGCTGGCGCGACAGCGGGATGATGGGCACGCCCGCCAACGACCGGCCGGGGTGCTTCTGGCAGGCCGACCTCGACGAGGCCGTCGCCGAGCTGGTCGCGGTCGTGCGGGAGGTCCGCCCGCAGGTCGTCGTGACGTACGACAGCAACGGCGGCTACGGCCACCCCGACCACGTCCAGGCGCACCGGGTGACCGTGGCGGCCTTCGACGCGGCAGGCGACCCGTCGTACGGGCCGCAGCTCGGCGAGCCGTGGCAGCCGTCGAAGCTGTACTTCAGCGCCGTCCCGCGCAGCGTGCTGCAGGCCGGCATCGACCTGCTGCGCGAGGCCGGCGACACGAGCGGCTTCTTCGGCGTGGAGAGGGCCGAGGACCTGCCGTTCGGCGTGCCGGACGAGCAGGTGACGACCGAGGTCGACGCGGCGGACGAGCTCGAGGCCAAGGTCGCCGCGATGCGCGCCCACAAGACGCAGATCGCCGTGGACGGTCCGTTCTTCGCGCTGAGCAACAACATCGGGCAGCGCGCGTTCGGCATCGAGCACTACACGCTGGGGCGCGGGGAGCGAGGCCCCGGCAGCGGGCCGCACGCGTGGGAGGACGACCTGTTCGCCGGGCTCGACGCCTGAGGGACCTGCGTCGACACGCTGCGTGACGGTCTGGATGGGCCGAACGGGTGATGTTCACTCTCCGTAGTGACTGTTCGGCACGCATTGGGGAGACTCGGCCACACCGGACGGGGCGCTCGCCCCCTTCGTCCTCGCCTGGAGGTCCCTGTGCCCGACGCCGCCGTCACCAAGCTCGACCAGCTGATCGGGGCCGCCGGGAGCGGGGTCCTCGACATGGCCGGCGCCGACGTCGGGCGCTCGCGCGAGGGGCAGCGCCGGCGGCGCTGGGTCAAGCTCGCGGTGGGCGTGTGGCTGCTCGTGACGGTGCTGTGGCTGCGGGCGCTGACCTACGACGGCAGCGGCTTCGTGCCGTTCCCGGACATCGACCCGTTCCTGCTGACGATCATCATCTTCTTCGGCCTGCTCATCGGCCTCGCCTTCGGGCAGCAGCTGATGGCGGCACGGTCCCCGCACGTCATGTACCGGCCCGACCAGATCACCACGACGCTGGACGACGTCGTCGGCATCGACCAGGTCAAGGACGACGTCGTCCGCTCGCTCAACCTCTTCCTCGCGCACAAGACGTTCCGCGACGAGATGGGCGGCTCGGCCCGCCGCGGCCTGCTGTTCGAGGGCGCGCCCGGCACCGGCAAGACGCACCTGGCCCGCGCGATGGCGCGCGAGGCGGGCGTCCCGTTCCTGTTCGTGAGCGCGACCAGCTTCCAGTCCATGTGGTACGGCGCGACGGCGAAGAAGATCCGCTCGTACTTCAAGGCGCTGCGCAAGGAAGCCCGCAAGGAGGGTGGCGCGATCGGCTTCATCGTGGAGATCGACGCGATCGCGATGTCCCGCGGCGGCGTCGCCTCCGGCATGACCGCCGCCTTCTCGCCGCTGGTGTCCGGCTGCCAGGGCACCTCCTGCCTGCCCTCGACGTACGCCGCCGTCGCCTCGCCCGCCACGGTCCAGAACGGCTTCGTCTCCGAGGGCACCGGCGGCGTCGTCAACGAGCTGCTCGTGCAGATGCAGTCCTTCGACGACCCGACCGGCTGGGACCGCCTGCGGGGCTGGTTCATCGACCGGATCAACCTGTTCCGCGCCCCCGACCGCCAGCTCAAGCGGCCGGACGTCGTCCCGACCAACATCCTGCTCATCGCGGCGACGAACCGCGCCGACGGCCTGGACGCCGCGCTGCTGCGCCCCGGTCGCTTCGACCGGCGCGTCACCTTCGAGCTGCCGACCAAGTCCGGCCGCCGCACGCTGCTGGACCACTTCCTGACCAAGAAGGCCCACACGCCGGAGCTGGACGAGCCGGAGCTGCGGGACGCGCTGGCCTCGGTCACCCAGGGCTACACCCCGGTGATGGTCGAGCACCTGCTGGACGAGGCTCTCGTCAACGCCGTGCGCCGCGGTGACACCGCGCTGACGCACAAGGACGTGGAGAAGGCCCGTCTGGTCGAGGAGGTCGGCATGGGTCAGCCCGTGGCGTACACCGACCACGAGCGGCGGCTCATCGCCACACACGAGGCCGGCCACGCCACCCTCGCCTGGCTGACGGCGCCCGAGCGGCGCCTGGAGGTGCTCACGATCGTCAAGCGGCGCAGCGCCCTCGGCCTGCTGGCGCACGGCGACCGCGAGGACGTCTTCACCCGCTCGCGCTCGGAGATGCAGGCGCTCATCCAGATCGCCATGGGCGGCCAGTGCGCCGAGGAGCTGTTCTTCGGCGACGTCTCGACCGGCCCCGGCGGCGACCTGCTCTACGCGACGAACGCCGCCGCCGAGATGGTCGGCGCGCACGGCATGGACGGCTCGCTCGTCTCCTACGCCGCGATCCAGAACAGCTCCTTCAGCGACACCAACATCGTCGGCCGGGTGCTCGCCGACGACCGCGGTCGCGACGCCGTCGAGCGGCTGCTGCAGGACCAGAAGAAGGTCGCCCGGCAGCTTCTGTCGGAGAACCGACACCTGGTGGAGGCGCTTCGCGACGCGCTGCTCGAGCGCGAGGAGCTGGTCGGCCACGAGATCACCGACGTGCTCGAGGCGGCCGCGGCCGCGCCTCGCGTCGTCGACCTGACCGACGGGCGGAAGCGCACCCGGCGCTGATGGCAGGCTGGCCGGTGTGGCCAGCCGTCTCAGCACGTACGCGGCCTTCGGGCTGGTGCTGGTCCTCACCGTCCTGCTCGCGGTGTGGGGCGCGTTCCTCGTGCCGCTGCGCGTCGGCGAGACCGTCGTGCCCGTCTGCTGGCTCGTGGCCGCGGCCGGCAACGGGCTGCTCGGGACGTACGGGGGGCGGCTCCTCGGCCGGCTCGGCGCGGGCTTGGCCGGCGTCCTGTGGCTGGGCATCGCGCTGACGCTCGGCACCAAGCGCGGCGAGGGCGACCTCGTCGTGCCGGGGAGCACGACCGGGCTGGTCTTCCTGCTGGTCGGGGCGGTCGCCAGCGCGGTCGCGTACGGCGTCACTTCACCTGGAGGCCGGACCGGCCGATCACCCGAGCGTGGAGACCGCTGAGGAGCTCGTCGTCGTCCGGCTGGGCGGCTGCCGCTACGCGCTGCCGATGGCGTCCGTCGCGGAGGTGGGCCGGCCCCCGTCGCTGACCCGCGTGCCCGGGCTGCCCGCCTGGGTGGCCGGCGTCGCGAACTGGCGCGGCCGGGTGCT
>JAOPWK010000263.1 GCA_025965735.1 Frankiales bacterium | reverse complement strand
CCACGCCGGCGAGGAGCACCAGGGCGACGGCAGCAGCGGTCCAGCGCCTGCTCACGAACGTCAGCCGCGGCGCAGCTCGCGCAGAGCCACGTCCTTGTCGCGAGCAGCCTGGGCGAGCCGCTCCTGGCAGGCGCGCATCTGCTCCAGAAGGTCCGGGTCGCAGGCGCCGAGGATCCGCACGGCGAGCATGCCTGCGTTGCGGGCGCCTCCGATGCTGACCGTCGACACCGGCACGCCGGCCGGCATCTGCACGATCGACAGCAGCGAGTCCATGCCGTCCAGGTGCTTCAGCGGCACGGGGACGCCGATGACGGGCAGCGGCGTCATCGACGCGACCATGCCCGGCAGGTGGGCGGCGCCACCCGCGCCGGCGATGACGACGCGCAGCCCGCGCCCGTCGGCCTGTTCGGACCAGTCGATCATCTCCCGCGGTGTGCGGTGCGCGGACAGCACGCGTACCTCGTGCGGCACGCCGAACTCGTCCAGCGCCTGCGCCGCCTCCTGCATCACCGGCCAGTCGGAGTCGCTACCCATCACGATGCCTACGAGAGCCCCTAACCCTGCAACCACAGCCCCGTCCTCAGGTAGTGCGCGCCGACCTGCGCGCGCCGGCGTACGGCCTCGAGGTCGTCTCCAAGCGCCGTCAGGTGGCCGATCTTGCGACCGGGCTTCACCTGCTTGCCGTACAGGTGGACCTTCAGCGCGGGGTCCTTGGCGAAGAGCATGTGCAGCCGCCGGTCGAGGTCGGCGTCGCCGTCGTCGCCGCCGAGCAGGTTGGCCATGACGACCCACGGCGCGGTGAGCGAGGTGTCGCCGAGCGGGTAGTCGAGGACGGCGCGCAGGTGCTGCTCGAACTGCGAGGTGCGCGCGCCCTCGATGGTCCAGTGCGCGCTGTTGTGCGGGCGCATGGCCAGCTCGTTGACGAGCAGGCTGGACCCCCCGGAGTCGGACGCGACCTCGAACAGCTCGACGGCCAGCACGCCCACGACGTCGAGCTCCTCAGCCAGCCGGAGCGCCATGCCCTGCGCCTCGAGCGCGCGCTCCTCGGACAGGTTCGGTGCGGGCGCGACGACCTCGACGCAGATGCCGTCCGACTGCACCGTCTCCACCACCGGCCAGGCGGCGCCCTGCCCGTACGGCGAGCGGGCGACGACGGCGGCGAGCTCGCGCTGCAGCGGCACCAGCTGCTCGGCCACCAGCCGCACCCCGCTGGCGACGACCTCCGCGGCCTCGGCGGCGTCGCCCACCACCCAGACGCCCTTGCCGTCGTAGCCGCCGGTCGCGGCCTTGAGCACCAGCGGCCAGCCGACGTGGTGCGCGAAACCCTCGATGTCGCGGACGGTCGCCACCGGCGTGAACGGCGGTACCGGGATGCCGAGCGCGGCCAGCCGCTCGCGCATGACGAGCTTGTCCTGCGCGTGCCGCAGCGCGGCGCTGCCGGGGTAGATGCGCAGGCCCTCGGCCTCGAGCGCCTCGAGCAGCCCGCCCGGCACGTGCTCGTGGTCGAAGGTGACGACCTCGCAGCCGCGAGCGAACGCCCGCAGGTCCTCCAGCGAGGTGTGCTCGCCGACGGTGACGCCGTTCGCGACGAGGGCGGCACTGTCGTGCGCGGCGTCGGCGAGGACCTTGAGCGACAGGCCCAGGGCGATGGACGCCTGGTGGGTCATGCGCGAGAGCTGACCGCCGCCCACCATGCCGACGACGGGGAGCCCCATCGCGCCGCGGATCGCCACGGACCGAACGTTAGCGGGCGAGCGGCGAGGTCCCGACCAGACGCACCCCGAGGCGCGCGACGGCCTCCTCGTCCAGCCCGACGGAGATGGCCAGCCCGTGCGGGCCGCCGTACTCCCGGTCGACGGCGTCCAGGAAGTGCTCCATCGAGCCGGCCTTCGGCGTCATGTCCGCGGGCGGCACGTTCGCCAGGCCGGGGCCGTACGCGTCGGTGCTGAGCAGCCGGGCGTGGATCTGCTCGATCCGCTCGGCGCTGGCGACGTAGTCGGCGACGACCGCGTCGCGGGTGACGCCGACCAGCGAGAGGGCGAGGGCGACGACGACGCCGGTGCGGTCCTTGCCGGCGGCGCAGTGCACCACGGTGGTGCCGCTGGTGGGGTCGGCCAGCACGCGCAGCGCCTTGCCGATCGCGGGGCCGGCGTCGCGGACGTAGCCGAGGTAGTGGTCGCCGAGGTCGGTCGGGTCGGTCTGCCGCGGCCGGGCCGGCAGCGCCGGAAGGGCCTTCTCGGCGAGGGCCGCCTCCAGCGCCCGGTCGACCTCCGCCTGGTCGGGCTCGCCGTCCCACTCGGGGATGAGCGACAGGTTGTGGTGCGCGAGGCCGGCACCCTTGAGCGGGCCGGGACCGGCCAGGTGCACCTCGCCGGTGCTGCGCAGGTCGACGACGGTCTGCAGCCGCAGGTCATCGACCAGCCGCGTCACGTCGGTCTCGGTGAGGTCCTGCAGGTTGTCCGCGCGCAGCAGCACACCGGGCCGGGTGGTCCGCCCGTCGACGGTCGGCAGACCGCCGACGTCGCGGACGTTGACCGCGCCCTCGAGCTCGATCCAGGCGGTCATCTAGAGACCCAGCTCGCGCGCGACGAGCATGAGCTGGACCTCGCTGGTCCCCTCGCCGATCTCCAGGATCTTGCTGTCGCGGTACTGCCGGGCGACCGGGTACTCGTTCATGAACCCGTAGCCGCCGTGCACCTGCGTGGCGTCGCGCGCGTTGTCCATCGCGGCCTCGCTGCTGACCAGCTTGGCGATCGCCGCCTCCTTCTTGAACGGCAGCCCGGCGAGCATCTTGGCGGCCGCGTCGTAGTACGCCGTGCGGGCCGCGTGCGCCCGCGCCTCCATGCGCGCGATCTTGAAGGCGATCGCCTGGTTCTGGCCGATGGGGCGCCCGAACGCCTCGCGCTCCTTGGCGTACTTCACGCTCTCGTCCACGCAGCCCTGCGCGGCGCCGACCGCCAGGGCGGAGATGGCGATGCGGCCCTCGTCCAGGATGTGCAGGAAGTTGGCGTAGCCGCGGCCGCGCGGGCCGAGCAGGTTCGCCTCGGGGACGCGGACGTCCTCGAAGGTCAGCGGGTGGGTGTCGGAGGCGTTCCAGCCGACCTTGTTGTAGGGCGGCTCGGCGGTGAAGCCGGGCGTCGGGACCGGCACGAGGATCGAGCTGATCTCCTTCTTGCCGCTCGCGGTCTCACCCGTCACCGCGGTGACCGTCACCAGCGTGGTGATGTCGGTGCCGGAGTTGGTGATGAACGCCTTGCTGCCGTTGATGACCCACTGACCGTCCTCGAGGCGGGCGGTCGTGCGGGTGCCGCCGGCGTCGCTCCCCGCACCGGGCTCGGTCAGGCCGAACGCGCCGAGCGCCTCCCCCGCGCACATCGAGGGCAGCCACTGCTGCTTCTGCTCCTCGGTCCCGAAGCGGAAGACCGGCATGGCGCCGAGGGACACCGCGGCCTCGAGCGTGATGGCGACGCTCTGGTCGACGCGGGCCAGCTCCTCGAGCGCGAGGCAGAGCGCGAAGTAGTCGCCGCCCATGCCGCCGTACTCCTCCGGGAACGGCAGCCCGAACAGCCCCATGTCGGCCATGCCCCGCACCACCTCGTACGGGAAGGTCTTGGTCGCGTCGTGGTAGGCGGCGACCGGTGCGACGACCTCGCGGGCGAACGCCTCGACCGTCTTGCGCAGCGACTGCTGCTCCTCGGTGAGCCGGGTGTCGAGCACGGGTTCCTCCAACGACGCGGTAAGGGGCCATCGTCCCACGCCCGGCTAGGCTTGCCGGATGCCCAGGTCGACCGTCGCATGAGCCTGCTCCGGGCGCTCTTCGACAGGTTCCGGGCGCTGTTCAGCGAGCTGTCGAAGTTCGGGACGGTCGGCTTCATCAGCCTCGGCGTGGACCTGCTGGTGTTCAACCTGGTCCTGTCGCTTGCTCCGGACAAGCCGCTGACGGCGAAGGTCTGCTCGACCGTCGTGTCCGCCACCAACGCCTTCGTGCTCAACCGGTACTGGACGTTCCGGCACCGCACCCGCACCAACCTGCGCCGCGAGTACGGCCTGTTCGTGGTGCTCAACGCCGTCGGGCTCGGCATCTCGCTGCTGTGCCTGTCGATCAGCCACTACGTGCTGGGCTTCGAGTCCCGGCTGGCCGACAACATCGCGGCCAACGGTGTCGGCCTGGTTCTCGGCACGATGTTCCGGTTCTGGTCCTACCGCAAGTTCGTGTGGGCGGCTCCGAGCGAGGTCGAGGCGGCCGCGCTCGAGGGCGACGCCGCCGCCGCAGCCGTGCTCGAGGACCTGCGCGACGGGACGATCCACCGCTGACCACGGCAGGCGTGCCGGACGCCGCTGCGCTGCCGGACCAGCCGCCCAGCTGGTGGTCCGCACGCCTCGGCGGGATGCCGCGGTCCTTCTGGTTCCTGTGGTCCGGCACGCTCGTCAACCGGGCCGGCACCTTCATCGTGCCGTTCCTCGCGCTCTACCTCACCGGCGACCGCGGCGTGTCCGTGGCGCAGGCCGGTCTGGTCCTCTCCCTGCTCGGCCTCGGCTCGGCGATCGGGCAGCCGGTGGGCGGTGTGCTGGCCGACCGCATCGGCCGCCGCCGCACGATGGTGCTCGGGATGCTCGCCTCGGCAGCCACCCTGCTGCTGCTCGGCGCGGCCCAGTCCTTCGTCGCTGTCGCGGTCGCCGCGTTCGCGTACGGCCTGTGCCTGGACCTGTTCCGGCCCGCAGTGCAGGCGGCGATCGCCGACCTGGTGTCCGACGAGGACCGGCCGCGCGCGTTCGCGCTGCAGTTCTGGGCGGTCAACCTCGGGTTCTCGATCGGCACCCCGCTCGGCGGCTACCTAGCCGGCCGCGGGTACTGGCTGCTGTTCGTGCTGGACGCCGTCGCCAGCGTCGCCTTCGCCGTGCTGATCCTGCGCGGCGTGCCGGAGACCCGACCGGTGCAGCACGAGGAGGAGCCGGGGCGCCTGCGGGACGTGCTGGGCGACCGGCTGATGCTGGCCCTGGTGGCCAGCGTCGTCGCCGGAGCCGTCGTCTACCTGCAGGCCTTCTCGACGCTGCCGCTGGTCTTCGAGCGGGACGGCCTCGGACCCGGCTCGTACGGCCTGGCGATGGGGCTGAACGGCGTGCTCATCGTGCTGCTGCAGCCGCTGCTGCTCGGCGTGCTCGGGCGGCGCCGGCGCGGGCCGCTGCTGCTGGCCGCGCTGGTGCTGCAGGGCGCCGGCTTCGGGCTGACGGCCTTGGCCGACGGGATGCCGATGCACCTGACCGCGATCACCGTGTGGACGTTCGGCGAGATCCTGCAGGCGGGCCTGCTCGGGGCGCTCGTCGCGTCGATCGCGCCGGCGCACCTGCGCGGCCGGTACATGGGGACCTTCGGCTTCTCGTTCGGTGCAGCGGCCTTCCTCGCGCCCGTCCTCGGGACGCAGGTGCTGGACCGCGCCGGCGAGGACGTGCTGTGGGGCAGCGGCTTCCTGCTCTGCGCGGCGGCCGGTGTCGGACTGCTGCTCGTGTCCGCCGCAGCGCAGCGCCGCCCGGCGTAGCTCGACCTACGCGCGACGCCGCCGCGCGGCGGCCGCGCCCGCGA
>JAOPWK010000259.1 GCA_025965735.1 Frankiales bacterium | reverse complement strand
CGGGCCCGTGCAGTACGTGACCTCTCTGATCGACCTCGTCGGCAACACACCCCTGGTGCAGCTCTCCCGGGTGACCGGCGGGGCCCGTCCCCTGATCCTGGCCAAGGTCGAGTACCTGAACCCCGGCGGCTCGGTGAAGGACCGGATCGCGGTCCGGATGATCGAGGCGGCCGAGCGCGACGGCTCCCTGCAGCCCGGCGGCACCATCGTCGAGCCGACCAGCGGCAACACCGGCGTCTGCCTGGCGCTCGACGCGCAGAAGAAGGGCTACTCCTGCGTCTTCGTCTGCCCCGACAAGGTGGCGCGGGACAAGATCGACGTGCTGCGGGCGTACGGCGCCCGCGTCGAGGTCTGCCCGACCGCGGTCGACCCCGAGGACCCGCGCAGCTACTACTCCGTCAGCGACCGGCTCTCCAAGGAGATCCCCGGCGCGTGGAAGCCCGACCAGTACTCCAACCCGGCCAACCCTCGCTCGCACTACGAGGGCACCGGTCCCGAGGTGTGGCAGCAGACCGATGGCCGGGTGACGCACTTCGTCGCGGGCGCCGGCACCGGCGGCACGCTCGGCGGCGTCGGCCGCTACCTCAAGGAGGTCAGCGAGGGCCGGGTCAAGGTGTACGGCGCCGACCCCGTCGGCTCGGTCTACTCCGGCGGCGACGGCCGGCCGTACCTCGTCGAGGGCGTGGGCGAGGACTTCTGGCCGACCACGTACGACGCCTCGGTCCCGGACGGCATCCTGGCCGTCAGCGACCGCGACTCCTTCGCCATGACCCGGCGGCTGGCTCGCGAGGAGGGGCTGCTCGTCGGCGGCTCCTGCGGCATGGCGGTCGTCGCGGCGCTGCGCGTCGCCGAGCAGGCCGGGCCGGACGACGTCGTGGTCGTGCTGCTGCCCGACGGCGGCCGCGGCTACTTGTCGAAGATCTTCAACGACGACTGGATGGCCGACTACGGCTTCCTGCACGCCGACAGCGGCCAGACCACCGTCGCCGACGTGATGGCGAGCAAGCTGGGTGGGCGGGGGAGTGACAGCTCGCTGCCGACCTTCGTGCACAGCCACCCGACGGAGACGGTCCGCGAGGCCATCGACATCCTGCGCGAGTACGGCGTCTCCCAGATGCCGGTCGTCCGGGCCGAGCCGCCGGTCATGACTGCCGAGATCGTCGGGGCGGTGCACGACCGCGACCTGCTCGACGCGCTGTTCACCGGCCGGGCGCAGCTGGCCGACCGGCTGGCCGAGCACATGGCGCCGCCGCTGCCGATGGTCGGCGCCGGCGAGCCGGTGCAGGCCGCGATGGTGGCACTGGAGAAGGCCGACGCCGCGGTCGTCGTCGCCGACGGGCGGCCCACCGGGGTGCTCACCCGGCAGGACGTGCTTGCCTTCCTCTCCTCCTGACCCCCCGCCGATCATGCAGTTCTGACACGCCGGCCACGCTCAGGCCGCGTGCCACAACTGCATGATCGGCGCAGAAGGGGACGGCGAAGCGGTTCACGAGTGGTTCGTGTTTCGGGAGCCGGCGGGACAGTCGCGGTGATCGCCCCGCCCTGGCTCGCGTGCGGGTGCTCCGCGGCCGCCAGCCCGGTGGATCTCCTGGAACACGGTTTGGCAGGAGACTCGCCGGCGGGTCTGCTGCCAGAGCGGTCCCCAGAAGATCATCAGCGCCGAGGCCGGCCCGGCTGGATGGCGCGCCGTCGTAGCGTGCAGCCCATGGACGAGCCGCAGCAGACCGCAGCCCACATCCACGAGGCCGGCAGCCGCGACTTCGGCAGCGAGGTGCACGGCGACACCGCCGAGGACCGCTGGGCTGGTGCCGGCTACGGGTTCGAGACGCTGGCGATCCACGCCGGGCAGGACCCCGATCCCACGACCGGCGCCGTCGTCGTGCCGATCTACCAGACGAGCACGTACGTCCAGTCCGAGGTCGGCAAGCACAAGGGCTACGAGTACTCGCGCAGCGGCAACCCGACCCGGACCGCGCTCGAGACCTGCCTGGCTGCGCTCGAGGGCGGCCGCACCGGGCTGGCCTTCGCCTCCGGCCTGGCTGCCGAGGACTGCCTGCTGCGCACGGCGACCAGCCCCGGCGGGCACGTGGTCATCCCGGACGACGCCTACGGCGGCACCTACCGGCTGTTCTCCCGGGTGCTCGAGCGCTGGGGCGTCGCGCACACCCCGGTGGCGCTCTCGGACCTGGACGCCGTACGCGCGGCGATGCGCCCCGAGACCAGCCTCATCTGGTGCGAGACCCCCACGAACCCGCTGCTCGGCATCGCCGATATCGCCGGGCTCGCCGGCATCGCGCACGAGGGCGGCGCGCGCCTGGTGGTCGACAACACCTTCGCCAGCCCGTACCTCCAGCAGCCGCTCGCTCTCGGCGCCGACGTCGTCGTGCACTCCACCACCAAGTACCTCGGCGGCCACTCCGACGTCGTCGGCGGGGCGCTGGTCACCACCGACCCGACCTTCGGCGAGGAGCTGGCCTACCACCAGAACGCCATGGGGGGCGTGCCCGGCGCCTTCGACTCCTGGCTCGTGCTGCGCGGCGCCAAGACGCTCGGGGTTCGGATGGACCGGCACTGCGAGAACGCCTCCCGCGTCGTCGACCTGCTGAGCTCGCACCCCGCGGTGGCGCAGGTGCTCTACCCCGGACTGCCGGACCACCCCGGGCACGAGGTGGCGGCCAAGCAGATGAGCGCCTTCGGCGGGATGGTCAGCTTCCGGCTGGCCGGGGGTGAGCCGGCCGCGCTGGCCGTCTGCAAGGCGACGAAGGTCTTCACCCTCGGAGAGTCGCTCGGCGGCGTCGAGTCGCTCATCGAGCACCCCGGCCGGATGACGCACGCCAGCGTCGCGGGCTCCCAGCTCGAGGTGCCCTCGGACCTGGTGCGCCTGTCGGTCGGGATCGAGACCGGCGCGGACCTGGTGGCCGACCTCGAGCAGGCGCTCGCCGTCACCTCCTGACGCCCTCGCGCGTTGCAAGGGCATGGTGGCCCCGCTTGACCCAGGGCGTCCGGTTGCCGACGCTCGTGGAGTGAGACGCGCTCCCCGCTGGCTGGTCGAGGCGACCGCCTGGGCGCTGGGCCTGGTGCTGCTCGTCGCCCTCGGCGCCACCCAGGCCATCGAGGAGCCGCGCGAGGTGGTCGAGGCGGCGACGCCGGCGATGCGGGAGCCGCTGCGCGAGCAGATCGTGCCGCCGGCCCCGACGCCCGTCCCGAAGCCGACGCCCAAGCCCAAGGCGCCGGTGCGCGCCGCAGCCCAGCCCGACCTCGACGTCGAGTCGGTGCTCGGCCCGCCGCCGGGCCCGCAGCACGACCCGCGCCCGGCGCGCACAGCTGCGCCTGCCGACCGGTACGCCTTCCTCGTGGGCGTGCAGGACTACCGCCGCCCGACGGTCGACACGATCGGCAGCCGCAAGGACGTCCAGTACATCCGCTCGATGCTGCTCGGCGCCGGCTGGAAGGCGGAGAACATCCGGATGGTCGTGGACGGCCAGGCCACCGGGCGCGCGATCCGCGACGGCATCGGCTGGCTGGCCTCCACCAGCCGTCCAGGCCAGACCTTCTCGCTGTTCCACTACTCCGGTCACGTCAAGCAGCACGGCGGCGTCAGCGACTCGCTGTGGCCGGTCGACCGCGACTTCGTGCGCGACACCCAGGTCGCCGACCTGCTCTCGCGCGTCCAGGGCCGGATGTGGGTCGACATCGCCGGCTGCGAGGGCGCCAGCTTCCTCGACGGCGTCCCGAGCAGCCGCGTGCTGTTCAGCGGCAGTTCCAAGGCCGTCGAGAAGTCCTACGAGTACCCGGCCTGGGGGATGTCGGTGTGGACCGGGCTGGTCTTCGACCTGAGCCTGCGCCAGGGCCAGGCCGACGCGGACAAGGACGGCCGCACGACCCTGGGCGAGGCGCTGCGCTACTCGCAGTACTACGCGCAGGCGATCACGCTCGGCCAGCGCCCGCACGGCCGGCAGACGCCGCAGTTCACCGGCGCCCCCGACCTCGGCTGGACCCTGGCGGACCCGCCCGCGTAGCTCATGTGCCTGGCTTGAACACCATCAGCACGACGATCGCCGTCCAGGCCAGCATCGCCAGCCCCGCACCCGCGCCGATGCGCCCGGCGAAGCTGCCGGCGTCCTGCCCCGCCTCGAGCGCGTCCGCCGCCTGAGCCTGCGCCGGGACGACCACGGCCAGGGTGAGGGCGACGGCGACGAACCACAGGGCGTACGACGCGCTGATCCACGGGTCGCCCATCGACCACTGGCCGCCGATGTCGCCGAGCCCCACCATCGCGGTTCCCAGCACGACGGTGGCGACGGTGGCCAGCGTGTACGTGCGCGTCGTGCGGCTGGCGTCCCGCAACGCGTCGACGCGCCCGGCTCGGACGTGCCGCGACGAGGTCACGGCGGCGACGGCGGCGGGACCGACGAGGAACGCCACGGTGAGCAGGTGGAGGGCGAGCACGACCGCGTAGGCGCCGGAGTAGTCCATGTCCGGACGGTAGCTGCGAGGACAAGGTTGGACAGGCAGCGAGCCGCAGCGGATCATGTGCCGCGGTGTGAGCCGCATCACCCCGTGCTGTCACACTGACAGCAGGAGATCACCCAGCGCCGTCGAAGCAGTCCCCTTACTACGCGTCGGTAACCCAGCCGTCACGTGGACGTGGAGGTTCCAGGTGAGCAAGATCCTTCGCGCGTCGGCCGTCGTCGTCGCTGCTGCTTTCGCCGTCCCGCTCTGGGCCGTCCCCAGCGCCTCCGCCGCCGAGGTGTCGGAGGTGGCAGCCAACGGCGCCTACTTCTACTCCGCCGGCATCGCCAAGCCCGACCCGGTCCCCGCGCCCCCGCCGAACGTCACCGGCGACAACGCCGACGGCGTCTCGCCCGGCAACCTCGCCGTCGCGTCCCAGGGTGGCGCGCAGGAGGACAAGGTCAGCTTCCTCGGGTTCGACCTGCTCGAGGTGCCGCTGGACGCGACCATCACCAAGGCCGTCGTCACCGTTCCGCTGGTGCCGGCCAGCCCGCCCTCCGACATCACCACCCCCAACGCCGCCCCCGAGCTCGTGCGTGCCTGCAAGGCCGGCGACAGCGGCTTCCTGGGGGAGGACGGCACCTCCCTGGCCCTCGCCCCCGCCCGCCTGTGCGACGAGTTCTCCTCGAAGCCGGCGACTCTCTCGGCCGACGGCAAGGCCTACCTCTTCGACGTCTCGGAGCTGGCGGCGACCTGGCTGACCGCGAACGACGGCCTAGCGCTCACGGTGGCGGCTGAGGCGACGCAGCCCTTCCAAGTGGTCTTCGCCCCCTTCTCGCAGGCCAGGCTCGCGCTGACCTACTCCGGCGGCACGTCGCTGCTGCCGGAGCTGCCCTCCACCCCGCTGGACACCGGCAGCAGCGGCGAAGTCCCGATCGCCGGCGGCTTCGACACCGGCGGGTCGCTGCCGTCCTTCGACACCGGCGGCTTCGGCGGAGGCTCGGTCGAGTCCCCGGTGGTCGACACCGTCCTGCCCGCGCCCGCGCCCGTGGCGCAGACCGCGCCGGAGCCCACCGTCGCCGGTGCACAGGTGACCCCGGTCGGTCTCGTGCGGGAGGCGCCGCTGGCTCCCTCGACCAGCTTCTGGGCCGGCCTGCTCGCGCTGGTCGGCATCGCCGGCCTGCTCTCGCTGATCCTCGGCGATCCGCGGGTGGCCGCACCCGGCAGTGCTGCCAGCCAGTCGCGCCTCAGCAAGGCACTCGCGGGTCGGCAGACGCCCCGCGCGGCCGGTGGCCCCGGTCTGGCTGCTCGCCCGCTCACCGTCTGACCCGCCGCACCTCTCGATCCCGGCACGACCCAGCCCCCAGGACCAGGAGCACTACCGCCATGAACCTCCGCCGTTCCCGCGGCTTCACCATCGCGATCCTCGCGTCGGCCTTGCTCACGGCCGCCTGCGGGCTGAAGCCTGAGGTGAAGGACGCCCTGCAGCAGAACCCGGGCCTCGCCGGAGGCAGCGGTGGTCAGGTGGCCGTCGACACCGACGGCGATGGGGTGGTCGACGCCTTCACCACTGACCCGGCGGCGGGCGGGGTGCTGCCGGACGGCACGACCCCGGGCACCACCGACGGCACGACCGGTGGGACGACGGGCGGCACCACCGGCGGCACGACCGGTGGGACGACGGGCGGCACCACCGGCGGCACGACCGGTGGCACGACCGGTGGGACGACGGGCGGCACCACCGGCGGCAGCGCCGGCGGGCCGACGGCCCCGGTCAAGGGGCAGGGCGACACCACCGGCATCGACTTCGCCAGCAAGACCATCACCGTGGTCATCCACGGCCCCCTGACGGGCGCCGGTGTCCCGCAGGAGAGCTTCCGCACCGGCGGCCCGAAGTACTGGGAGAAGAGCGGACCCAAGGGTGGCTTCCGGTTGCTGTTCGGCGACTGGAAGGTCAAGGTCGAGGCGGTCGACGACAAGTACAACGCGCAGGACGCGCTGCGTGCCTGCAACTCCGCGGCGAAGAGCGCGTTCGCGATCTTCGGCGGCGCCGGCACCGACCAGATCCAGGCGTGCGCCCAGAGCCAGGTGCTCCGTCGCGCGAACGTGCCGTACCTGTCCTCCGGCGTCACCGAGTCCGGCCTGGGCAAGCTGCCCAACTACTTCGCCGGCTCGATGACCTACAAGCAGCAGAGCCCGCTGGTGATCCGCGCCGCCAAGGAGAAGGGCTTCATGAACAAGAAGTGGGCGATCGTCATCACCGGCACGCCCAACTTCGCCGACGCCCGCGACAGCATCGCCGCCGAGCTGATCAAGAACGGCGCCAAGGGCAAGGCCGGTGCCTTCAACAAGGACAACGACATCATCCTGACGGAGAAGGCCCCGCGCGACTGCCTGACCGTCGGCAACCAGCTGCGGTCCGGCGGCTACGAGTCCGTGTACTTCCTGGGCCAGCCGCTGTTCTTCGGTCAGTGCGTGAACCAGTACCCGCAGGCCACCTACACCGGCCCCGGCCCGTCCTTCGGCATCCAGTCCGTGGCTGACCTGGCCTGCCGCGGCGGCGCAGGTGGCTTCAAGGGCTTCTACCTGCACCCGAGCCCCGACAAGGCGATGGCCCAGAAGGGGGCCGCGGGGGCGCCCGCCTTCACCGACGACATCGAGGCCGGCATCTGGGGCGGCATGCAGCAGCTCGAGCAGGCCTTCAACCTCATCAAGGGCCCGGTCAACCGGCAGAGCTTCATCGCGGCGCTGGCCAAGGCCGGCACGCCCGGCGGCGTCCTGCAGCCGGCGGCGTACAACGGCTCCACCCGCTTCGGCGGCACGGGGGCCTACCTGAACCAGATCACCTGCAGCGGCACGAGCGGCAAGATCCAGACCGTCGCTACGTACAAGAAGTGAGCGCCGTCCTCCTCACCGCACCGCAGCAGATGCAGCCCCTGGCACTCGAGTTCGTCGTGCCCGTCGTCTCCGGCCTCATCCAGGGCTCGGTCTACGGACTGCTCGGTCTCGGCCTGGTGCTGCTCTACAAGAGCGGCCGGATCTTCAACTTCGCACAGGCCGAGATCGGCACCTTCTCGGCTCTGTTCGCCGCGTTCGCCGACCAGGGGACCGGCCCGTTCCCGGACCTTCCGGTGCCGGTCGCCATCCTCATCGGCCTGCTCACCGGGGTGGGGCTCGGGCTGCTGGTCGAGCGTGTCGTCATCCGGCCGCTGTTCAGCGCGCCGAAGGTGACGGTCGTGGTCGCCACCGCCGGCGTCCTGCTGCTGCTCGTCGCCCTCGGCGGCTTCCTGTCGGGGCCCGAGCCGCGCTCGGCCGTGCAGATCTTCGAGGGCGACTTCCTCGAGACGTCCTCCCTGCGCGTCACCGACACGGGCGCGCTGGTGGTCGTCGTGCTGGCAGTGCTGGCGGTCCTGTCCGCTCTGTTCTTCAGCCGCACCCGCACCGGCACCGCAATCATCGCCGTCTCCCAGGAGCCCACCGCGACCCGCCTGGTCGGCATCAGCGTCGAGCGCACCTCGGCGCTCACGTGGGGCATCGCCGGCCTGCTCGGGGCGATCGCCGGCATCCTGCTGTCGGGCACCGTCGGTGTCGTGTTCCCGGGCAGCCTGACGTTCATCGCGCTGGTGCCGGCCTTCACGGCCGCCGTGCTCGGTGGCGTCACCGCCTTGCCAGGTGCTTTCGTCGGCGGCGTGGTGGTGGGCATGATCGAGTCCTTCGCCCAGACCAACATCCCGAAGGACGTCCTGCCCGGCAGCGGGAAGGTCGTCCTGTTCGTCGCCCTGCTGGCCGTCCTGCTGCTCCGGCCGGCCGGCCTGCTCGGCAAGGAGACCTGATGAGCGTCGTGGAGGAGCGCGCGGACGCTCCCGCCGCCGAGCAGGGGCAGGCCCCCCGGACGGGCCGGCAGTTCGGCCCGATCCGCTGGGTGCCCCGACTGATGGTCATGGGTGCGCTGGCCTACGTCTTCCTGTACCGGATCCCGCAGGACGACGGGGGCGCCGCGGCCATCGCGGCCGACGCCTGCATCTACGCCATCGTCGGCATCTCGCTCAACATCCTCATCGGTCACACCGGCCAGCTCTCGCTCGGCCACAACGGCTTCTTCGGGATCGGCGCCTTCGCTGCGGCCTACTCCCTGACGGTGCGAGACGTGCCCTTCGCGCTGACCTTCGTCATCGCCGGCCTGGTCGGTGCGCTGTTCGCGCTCGTCATGGGCCTGGTCGCGCTGCGCATCACGGGGCTCTACCTCGCGCTCATCACGCTGGTGTTCGCGCTGACGCTGGAGGAGTCGCTGTTCGAGGTCGAGTGGCTGACCAACGCTGGTGGTGGGCAGCCGGCGGACCGGCCCGAGTGGCTCATCGACGACGCGAACTTCTTCTACTTCTGCCTGGCGTTCCTCGTGGTGGCGGTGTACATCGACTACCGGCTGCTGGCCAGCAAGACGGGTCGGGCCTTGCTGGCGCTCAAGGAGAACGAGCGCGTGGCGGAGGCGTTCGGCATCAACGTGACCGCGTTCAAGCTCATCGCCTTCGTGCTGTCCGGCACGCTCGCGGGTGTCGCCGGGGCGCTGCTCGCCTACCGGATCGGCCTGGTCACCGCCTCCGGACTCGGGTTCAACCTGGCGCTGACCTTCGTGCTGATGACGGTCGTCGGAGGGCTGGGGTCACGCCTGGGCGTCGTGCTCGGCGCCTCGCTGTTCGCCTCCCTGTCGTTCCTGCTCGAGGAGACCTGGATGCACTCCGTCCAGGAGTTCCTCGTCGGCCTCGCGTCGTTCGGCAGCGAGGGTGCCAAGGCCAACCTCGAGCAGTACGCCGTCGGCTTCCTGGGGGCGCTGGGTCTGCTGCTGACGATCGTGCAGTTCCCGGGCGGGATCGGCCAGCAGTTCCGCGCCTTCTTCGACTGGACGTTCGGCAAGCCGTTCGACGTCCACGCGCTCCTGCACCCGCAGGACGACGGCCCCGGCGCTGTGGAGGGCTCGAGTGTCCGTGCTTGAGGTCAGGGACCTGGCCATCCGCTTCGGCGGCCTCCAGGCCCTCCAGGGGCTCAACCTGGAGGTCAACGAGTACGAGATCGTCGGCCTCATCGGGCCGAACGGCGCCGGCAAGACCACCGCCTTCAACTGCATCACCGGCTTCTACCAGCCGAACACCGGCTCGGTGAGCTACCGCGGCAGGGACGTGACCAAGGCCCCGCCGCACGTCAAGGCTGCGATGGGCTTCGGCCGCACCTTCCAGAACGTCGGCATGGTCAAGAGCGCCACGGCCATCGACAACCTCAAGACGGCGCAGCACGCCAAGGCCGGCTACGACGTGCTGTCCGGACTGGTCGGCACCTCGCTGACGAGCCGGCGGGAGCGCGAGCTGACCGCCAAGGCCGACGCGATCCTGGATCTGCTGGGCCTGCAGCACATCCGTGACAAGCGCGTCGGCGGGCAGTCCTACGGCACGCTCAAGCTCCTCGAGCTCGGCTGCGCCCTCGCGACCGATCCCGACATCCTGCTGCTGGACGAGCCGACCTCGGGCATGGGACCGGACGAGTCGGACGAGCTCGGTGACCGCCTGCTGACCCTGCGCCGGGAGTTCGCGCTGACGATGCTCGTCATCGAGCACCACGTCCCGCTCGTCCTGCGCGTGTGCGACCACGTCTACGTCCTCAACTTCGGCCGGCTGCTCGCGGAGGGCAAGCCCAGCGTCATCCAGACGCACCCGGAGGTCGTTGCCGCCTACCTGGGTGGCGAGGCGCCGGAGGCTCTCGAGCAGACGCAGGAGACCGAGGAGGACGCCGAGCTCGACCGCCTCACCGGGCAGGCGGCGCAGCACCACGACAACCCGAGCATCGCGGCGCCCGAGCTGGTCGAGCCCGAGCCCTCCGGCCCCGCCCGCCGCCGCCGCGCCGCTGCTGCCTCCGCCGCGGCCGGCTCGGCCGAGGAGCGGCTGCGACCCAAGAAGCGTGCCCCGCGCAAGCGCCCGGCCACGACCGAGGAGGACGAGAGCGCATGAGCCTGCTCGAGGTCGAGGAGCTGCGCACCGGGTACGGCGCGCTGCCTGTCCTGCAAGGCATCTCCTTCAACGTGGAGGAGGGGCAGACCGCGGTCATCTTCGGTCTCAACGGTGCCGGCAAGACCACGACGGTGAACTGCCTGGCGGGTGTGCTGCCGACGTGGAGCGGCGAGGTCCGCTTCGACGGCAAGCGCATCTCGGGCAAGGACGCACCGGGCATCGTCAAGGCGGGCATCGCCCTGTCCCCGGAGGGCCGCCGGGTGTGGCCCGGCCTGTCGGTGCTGAAGAACCTCGAGCTCGGCGCCTGGGTCCGCAAGGACCAGAAGGCGATCGGCGAGACGGTCGAGCAGGTGTTCGGCTACTTCCCGCGGCTCGAGGAGCGCAAGGACCAGATGGCCGGCACGCTGTCGGGCGGCGAGCAGCAGATGCTCGCGATCGGCCGCGCCATCATGTGCAAGCCGCGCCTGCTGATGATCGACGAGGCGTCCCTGGGCTTGTCACCGAAGCTCGCGCAGACGGTGTTCCAGGTCGTCTCGCAGATCAACGACGATGGCACGACCGTGATCATCGTCGAGCAGAACGTCGGGGTGCTGCCCTACGCCGACCAGGCGCTGATCATGGAGAAGGGCGCGCTGACCTTCGACGGCCGCGGCGAGGAGCTGGAGCGGTCCGGCGAGCTGCGCAAGACCTACCTCGGCGAGGCCGCCGCCGAGTAGCCGGCTCGCCCATGACGAAGGCCGGCCCCTCGGGAGCCGGCCTTGGTCATGTGGGGCTGGTCAGCGGAGGGTGACGTCGGTGGTCGCCTGCTCCGGCTGGCAGACGCGGCAGGCCTTCAGGTCGCGTCCACGGGCCTCGGCCGGCGTGAGGTAGCTGGTCTCCTCGCGCCCGTCGACCAGGCGGCACCCGGGGACGTGGTAGCTGGCCGAGCCGGCGACGACGAGGCCCGACAGGTCGCGGGGTGCGTCGGCCCGCGGTGCGCGGCCCTGGCCTTCGAGGAAGGCCTCGGCGAGCAGGTCGAGCTTGGCCTCGAGCAGCGCGCGGTCCTCCCGGTTGCTCTGCACGATGAGCATGGCCGCGCCGAGGATGACGAAGGCGATGCCGATCAGGCCACCGGACAGGATGTACGGCAGCTGCGCCAGCGTGCTGATCTGGCCTGCGGCGCCGTTCCAGCCGAAGGCGATGGCGACGAGCCCGATGAGCGCCAGGGCCAGGCCGGCCTTGCCGCCGAGCTTGCCGAAGTTCAGGCCGGGCTTGGGAGTCATGGGTGGCGCTCCATCATCGGTCGGGCCGCGAGGACGGCTCAGGCTAGTGGGACAAGGGTTCGCCGTCACGGGTGGAAGTCCTGCTCCCCGGCGCTGACGGCCGGGCGTCGCTCGTCAGCGCCGCCGGCGGCCGCGCCGGGCGCGCAGGTAGTCGCTCACGACGTACTCCCCGAGCCGCGACGGGTCGGGGGCGAACACCCGCCCGCCGTTGCGGGCTGCGAGGTGCTCGACGAACTCCACGAGCCGGGGCTCGTCGTCGAGCGTGAAGACGTTGATGGTCGCGCCCCGGCGGGTGATGCGCTCGACCTCGGCCATCGTGAGCTCCAGCGTCTCGGGCAGCGGCGGCCAGCAGAACTCCGCGTGGCCGCTGCGGGTGAGGTGCGCGGTCGGCTCGCCGTCGGTCACCACCAGCACGACCGGCTCCGCGTCCGGGTGCTGAGCCAGGTGGCGGCCGGCCAGGACCAGGGCGTGCTGCAGGTTCGTGCCCTGCACGCGCTGGGCGTCCAGGCCGGCCAGCTTCTCCGGCGTGAGCACCTGCGCGTAGTCGCTGAACCCGATGATCTCGATGGCGTCCTGGGGGTACTTCGTCGTCACCAGCGAGTGCAGCGCCAGTGCCGTCTGCTTGGCGGTGCCCCACGTGCCGCGCAGCTCCATGGAGAACGACAGGTCGACCAGGAGCGCGACGCAGGCGGAGGTGCGCCGCTCGGTCTCCACGACCTCGAAGTCGTCGACCACGAGCCGCACCGGGGAAGGACCGCCTCTGAGCACCGCGTTGCGCACGGTCCGGACGACGTCGAGCGGCTGCTCGTCGCCGAACTCCCAGGCGCGGGACGCGCCGGTGGTCTCGCCGGCCGCGCCGGCGTCACGGACGTCGTGCCCGCCTCGGCCGCCGGCCTGGAGCTGGGCGAACACCTTGCGCAGCGCGGTCGCGCCGACCCGTCGGACGGCGCGCGGGGACAGCTCGAGCCGGCCGCGGCCGTCCCGCACGAGGTAGCCCTGCTCGAGCAGCTCGCGCTCGATCCGCCGCAGCGCCGCCACGTCGTCCACCGCTGATCGGCCGAGCGCGCGCTGCACGGCCGCATCGTCGATGTCGTCGAGGGAGGCGCCCGGGTAGTCCTGCCCGAGCGCGGCCTCCAGGTCGTCGAGGTCGGCCAGCTCCTCGAGCGCCGTCGTCGCGTCGCCCATGCCCATGCCCTGCTCGCCCTTCATC
>JAOPWK010000004.1 GCA_025965735.1 Frankiales bacterium | reverse complement strand
TCGACTTCCTCCGAGCGAGCCGCAACGACATGGCCGAGCTGCGGCGGCAGGTCTTCCCGCTGGCTCGCCGGCTGGCGACCCGCCTGACCGCGAAGCGCCGGCTCGGCCGCTCCGGCAAGCTCGACTTCCGCCGCACCGTGCGCGCGTCGCTCGGCACCGGCGGCGTCCCGCTGATCACCCACCACCGGCCGCACAAGCCGCACAAGCCCGAGCTCACCGTCATCTGCGACGTGTCCGGCTCCGTCGCCGGTTTCGCGCACTTCACGCTGATGCTCGCGTACGCGCTGTCCGAGCAGTTCACCAAGGTGCGGGCGTTCGCGTTCATCGACACGTGCGACGAGGTGTCCCGCTTCTTCACGCCGGGCGGCGACGTGGCCGACGCGCTGGCGAGGATGTCGGCGGAGGCGAACCTCGTCTGGTTCGACGGGCACAGCGACTACGGCCACTCGATTGAGAAGTTCGCGGAGAGCTACCCGGACGCGGTCGGTCCGCGTACCTCGCTGCTCATCCTGGGAGACGCCCGCAACAACTACCGGGCGACGGCGATCCCGACGTTGCGCGGGCTGGTCCAGAAGTCGCGGCACGCCTACTGGCTCAACCCCGAGCCCGCGGCGTACTGGGGCAGCGGCGACAGCGCGACGACGCAGTACGCCGACGTCATCGAGATGGTCGAGTGCCGCAACGCGGTGCAGCTCGAGGAGTTCGTCCAGCGGCTGCTGCCGACCTAGGCGAACCGATCGGGTCGCGCTCGCGTCTGAAGGGCGTGGACGACGGCGAGCTCGACGACTGGCTGGCGCAGGACTACGCCACCGCCTACCGCACGGCCTGCCTCGTGCTGCGGGACCCGCACGAGGCCCAGGACGCGGTGCAGGAGGCTTTCCTGCGGGTGTGGCGCTTCCGCAGCTCCGTCCCGGCCGACGAGGGACGCAAGGCGTGGCTCTACCGGGTCGTGGTGAACGCCTGCATGAGCCGACTCCGCAGCGAGGCGTCGCGCACCGGCAAGGACGTGGGGCCGTCTGCCCTCGAGTCGCTGCCCGACCTCGCGCCGGCGCCGGAGCAGGCCGCTGAGGCCTCGCAGCTCGCCAGCGACGTGATGGCGGCGCTGGCCGACCTGCCGGAGCACCTGCGGGTGCCGCTGGTGCTCCGCTTCTACGCCGGGCTGTCGGAGAAGGAGATCGCGGTCGCGATCGAGCGCCGCCCCGGCACCGTGAAGAGCCGCCTGCACGACGCCAGGCAGCGGCTCGCCCTCGACCCGCGGCTGTCCGCCTGGGTCCGCGACGACGAGCTGGAGACGGTCTGATGGGCACCCTCACCGACGACGACCTGCGCCACCTGCTCGGCGAGGCCGCGGCCTGCTTCGACGAGCCGGAGGAGGCGCAGGACGACATCCTCGACGCTGCGGTCGTGGTGCCGCTGCACCGGCGCTGGCTCGTCCAGCTGCCCGCTGCCGCCGCTGCCGTCGCGCTGGCGCTGCTCGCCGGCACCGCGCTGTTCGGCGACAACGGCGAGGACCGCGTGGGGCAGCTGGCCGGGGCACAGCGCCAGCCCGCCGACCAGCCGGCGGCCGTGTCCGGCGGCGAGACGGCGCAGGAGGCCACCGCCCGCCGCTCGAGCGACGACACGCAGCTGCGCGCCGCGACCGGCGGGACGACCGGCTCCGCCGCCAAGGAGGCAGCGCCCGGCTTCGCGCCGCAGGCAGACATGGCGTACTCGGCCGGCGGTGAGGCCGCGGCACCCGTTCCCGCGCCTGCTGCTGGGGCACCGGCTCCCGCCGCGCCGACCTCCGGTGACGGGGCGCGCGTCGTGAAGTCCGGCGCCATCGCGCTCGTCGTCGAGGACGACCGGGTCACCCCCGTCCTCACGGACGTGCAGGCGCTGGCCACTGCCGTGGGTGGGGTCGTCGCCGACGCCAAGACGCAGGAGCTCGGCCCCACCCCGTCCGGCTCGGTGACGCTGCGCGTCCCGGTGGCCCGCTTCGAGGAGGTGGTGGCGAAGGTGCGCGGGCTGGATGCGGAGGTGCGCAGCGCGACGACCAGTGGCGCCGACGTCACCGCCCAGTACGCGGACCTCGAGGCGCAGCTGCGCACGCTGACGGCGGCGCGGGAGCGCTTCCTGGAGATCCTGTCCCGCACGCGCACCATCGGCGACGTGCTCGCTGTGCAGCAGCGCGTCGACGACGTGACCGGCCGGATCGACCGGCTGGAGGGGCAGCGCCGGGTGCTGGGGGACCAGAGCGACAAGGCGACCCTGCAGGTGAGCGTGACGGAGGAGGACGACCCGGCTGTCGCGCAGGAGAAGCCCGACTCGGGCCTGTCCAAGGCGTTCTCCGACGCGTGGACCGGCTTCACCACCGGGGTGGAGGGACTGATCCGGCTGAGCGGGCGCGGCGTCCTGCTCCTGCTCTGCCTGGCCGCGGCCCTCGCGGTGGCGCGGCTGGGCTGGCGAGCGTCCCGGCGGCGCCTGGTCTGACCACTAGGCTCCCGCTGCGTGGGCAGGCGCATCGGGGTCATGGGCGGGACCTTCGACCCCGTGCACCACGGCCACCTCTCCGCCGCCAACGAGGTGGCCTCCGGCTTCGCCCTCGACGAGGTCGTCTTCGTGCCCACCGGCACCCCATGGCAGAAGTCGCACCGCCAGGTCAGCCCGGCCGAGGACCGCTACCTGATGACGGTCATCGCCACTGCGAGCAACCCCCGCTTCTCGGTCAGCCGGACCGACGTCGACCGGCCGGGTGCGACGTACACGATCGACACCCTGCGCGACCTGCGGCGGACCTACGCCGACGACGAACTGTTCTTCATCACCGGCGCGGACGCGCTCGCGCAGATCCTCGGCTGGCGCGCCGCGGACGAGCTGTTCGAGCTGGCGCACTTCGTGGGCGTCAGCCGGCCCGGCTACGAGCCGGTGGACCTCGCCGACTTCCCCGACGGGGCCGTCACGCTGCTCGAGGTGCCGGCGCTGGCCATCTCGTCCAGCGCGGTGCGCGAGCGGGTGTCGCAGGGCGTGCCGGTCTGGTACCTCGTGCCGGACGGCGTGGTGCAGTACATCGACAAGCGCGGCCTCTACGTGGCGCAGCCGTGACCGAGGTCGAGCGCAGCTGGTCGGCCCGCCCCGAGCCGCCGATGCCGTC
>JAOPWK010000337.1 GCA_025965735.1 Frankiales bacterium | reverse complement strand
GGCTCGCCGGCGCGGTCCTCCTGGTCGCCGGGCTGCTCGCCGACGAGCACGAGCCGCGCATCGGCGGGGCCGGCGCCGAAGACGACCTGCGTCGCGGGCTCCCACAGCGGGCAGCCGCGGCAGCCCTCCGCCGCGCGCGCCAGGTCGTCGAGCGACGCGTCGGCGGGGACGAAGGGGGCGGCGGTCGGCCAGTCGGGACGGGGCACGACCTGCCCCTACCCCTGTTGCGCCGGTACGTTCCGCCGGTGAAGCGCCTCGTCCTGCCGCTCGTCGTTCTGCTCGGCCTGTCCGGGGTCCCCGGCCTCGCCACGACCGCCGCGACCGCCGCCACCCCGGCGCCCGGCCAGTCGGTGTTCGTGCCGCTCGAGCCGGTGCGGCTGCTGGACACGCGCGACGGCACCGGCGGCGCCGCCGGCCCCGTCGGCGCCGGCCGCACGGTCGACCTGCTGGTGGCGGACGGGGTGCGCGTGCCGGTCGACGCGACTGCTGTGGTGCTCAACGTGACGGCGACCTCGGCGACGGCGCCGACGGACGTGCGCGTCTACCCGTCCAGCGACGCGCCGCCGCCGACCGTGAGCAACCTCAACGTCTCTCCGGGCTCCACTGTCGCGAACCTGGTGCACGTCAAGGTCGGCGACGCGGGCAGGGTCCGGCTGCGCAACGCGGCCGGCTCGGTGCAGCTGGTGGCGGACCTGTCCGGCTACTTCGCCGAGCGCGGGTCCGGGGCGACGTACGTGCCGGTCGCGCCCCGGCGGCTGATGGACACGCGGGAGCAGGGGCAGCCCCTGGCCGCCGGAGAGGTGCGCCGGCTGCAGGTCGCCGGCAGCGCCGCGGGCGCTCCCGCCGACGCGACGGCCGTGGTCCTGAACGTCACCGCCACCGCGGCCACGAGGCAGACCGACGTCCGCGTCTGGCCGACCCGTACCGCAGCGCCGCCGAAGGTGAGCAACCTCAACCCGCCCCCAGGCCGCGCGGTCGCGGCGGCCGTCGTCGTCGGCGTGGGGGACGGCGGCGACGTCTCGATCCGCAGCAGCGCCGGCTCGGTGCAGGTGCTCGTGGACCTGGCCGGCTGGTACGTCCCCACCACCGACGGCTCGACGTTCCACCCGGTCGCGCCCACCCGCCTGCTGGACAGCCGGCAGCCGACGGCCGACCCGCGCTTCCCGGCCGGGACCGCTGGTGCGCCGGCGTTCCGCCTCGGGGCCGGCCAGACGTACGACCTGTTCGTCGCCGGGGTGCGCGGGGTCCCGGCCGTGGCCACGGCGGCGGTCCTGAACGTCACCGCTGTCGCTCCGACGGCGGGCACCGACCTGCGCGTCTACCCGACCGGCGACGGGTCGGTGCCGCGGACGAGCAACCTCAACGCCGTGCGCGGCCAGACGGTCGCCAACACCGTGGTCGTGCAGATCGGCCGGGACGGCAAGGTGCGGCTGCGCAACGCCGGCGGTCAGGTCGACCTCGTCGTGGACCTGTCCGCGTGGTTCGGCCCGACCGGCGACGGCTGGGACATCAGCTGGCCGCAGTGCACGAGCGCGGGCGCGACCAGCAGCCGGCTGCCCGAGGACGGCGGCTTCGCGGTCGTCGGTCGCACCCGCGGCGCGCCCTTCACCGTGAACGAGTGCTTCGCCGCGCAGTGGGAGTGGGCGTCGTCTCTGCCGGGCGAGCCGTCGGTCTACCTGAACACCGACGCCCCTGGTGTGCGGGACAGCGAGGGCGGCCGGGTGTGGCAGGAGGTCTGCGGCACCCAGACCCCCACCAGCACGTGCTCCACGGAGTACGGCCGGCGCCTCGCGCGCTTCGCCCTGGAGCAGGGGCTGCCGACCACCCCGTCCGGCGGCCGGCCGATGGTCTGGCTCGACGTCGAGGGGCCGTACGCGAACGGGCCGTACTGGCAGACCGGCTACGCCGGCGCGGTCGGCGTGAACCGCGGCGTCGTCAACGGGGCGGTGGCGACGCTGCGCGACGCGGGCTACCGGGTCGGCATCTACAGCGACCGCGCCGACAGCAGCTCGCCCGACTGGTCGAGCATCATGGGCGACTTCCCGGTGCCGCACCTGCAGACGTGGGTCTTCCGGGTCGCCGACGGCGAGACGGCCGCGCAGCTGTGCGGCAAGGACGTCAGCCCCACCGGAGGTCCCGTCATGATGGTGCAGGACCAGCCGACCGAGGGCGAGACGCAGGTCTACGACGTCAACCACCTCTGCTAGGCGCGGACCTCCGCGTACCGCCGCAGCGCCTCCGCCCGCTCCACCCCGTGGTCGACCACCGGCCGCGGGTAGCCGTTCGGCGGTCCGTCCGGCAGCAGCCACGGCTCGTGGACGTGCTTGCCGTCCAGCCCCTGCAGCTCAGGCACCCAGCGGCGGATGTACTCGCCGTCCGGGTCGTGGTCGCGACCCTGCTTCACCGGGTTGAACACCCGGAAGTAGGGCGCGGGATCGCTTCCCGTACCAGCGATCCACTGCCAGCCGTGCTGGTTGCTGGCCAGGTCCCCGTCGCGCAGGTGCTGCATGAAGTGCCGCGCCCCGCGCCGCCAGTGCAGGTGCAGGTCCTTGGTGAGGAACGATCCGACGATCATCCGCACCCGGTTGTGCACGTACGCCTCCCCGAGCAGCTGCCGCATCCCCGCGTCGACGATCGGGTAGCCGGTCGTGCCGGTCGCCCAGCGCTGGAAGCGGGCGTCCGCCTCCGGCCCCTCGTCGTACTGCAGGGACGCCATCTGCGGCTGCAGCTCCTCGCGCGCCGACTCCGGCCGGTGCCACAGCACGTCGGCGTAGAAGTCGCGCCAGACCAGCTCACCGGCCAGCTTCAGCGCGCCGTCGTCCTCGCCGAGCGCGTCGTGCAGCGTGCGCGGGTGGACGCAGCCGTACTTCAGGTACACCGACATCCCGCTCGTGCCGTCGGCCGCGGGGCGGTTGCGCGTCTCTGCGTACGACGAGGCGCCCGCGCCGACGAAGGCCTTCCAGCGCGCGGTGGCCGCCCGCTCGCCGGCCTCCGGCAGCACCACGCCGTCCAGGTCCGGGTCGTCGGGAACGCCGTCGGTCGGCAGGTCGCCGTCGGTCCACGGCAGCACCCTCGGCGTCGGCGCGGGGGAGTGCAGGCCGCGGGCGCGCCAGGCGCGGGCGTACGGCGAGTAGACCCGGAACGGCGTCCCGTCGTCCTTGCGCAGCACCCCGGGCGTGATGCCGTACGGCGAGCCGGTGGCGACGAGCGGGACGTCCTCGAGCGCCTCCCGCACACGCTCGTCACGGGACCGGCCGTACGGCGCATGGTCGCTGCTGATGTGCACGCCGGTGGCCCCGACCTCGCGCGCCACCCGCGGGACGACGTCCTCGGGGCGGCCGGTCAGCACGCGCAGCCGGCCGTCGGTCCGCTCCTCGAGCTCGCGCAGGCACCGGTAGAGGAACGCCAACCTCGGTGCGCCGGACGTGCCGCGCAGGACGTCGTCGAGCACGAACAGCGGCAGCACCTCGTCGGACTCGTCGCGCGCGGCCAGCAGGGCCGGGTGGTCGGCGAGGCGCAGGTCGCGGCGCAGCCACAGGACGGCAGTCGTCATGAGCGAGGACGGTAGGACCGCCGCCGCGGGCGCGCCTCTCCAGGACGGCAAACGTGCCTGCAGGTGAGGAGCACCTGACCGCGGGTCACAGCAGCCTCACCCGACTGCGACCACCTCTCGATGATCAGGTCGGCGAACCGTGGGGACACCACCCGCAGCACCGGCGGCCACCCAGCGCCCCGGACGTCCCGCCCCTTGCCCCGGAGGAGAACTCGTGTCTGCACTCGCTCTCGACCTGGAGACGCCGGTCCGCGCCGGCCTCACCAGCTTCGCCACCTTCATCCCGCGGCTGCTCGGCTTCCTGGTCATCCTGCTCGTCGGCTACTTCGTCGCCAAGCTCATCGCGAAGGTCGTCGACAAGGCCCTCGAGAAGGCCGGCTTCGACCGTGCCGTGGAGCGCGGCGGCATTCAGAAGGCGCTGTCCAAGAGCAGCTTCGACGCCAGCGACATCGTCGCCAAGCTCGTCTTCTTCGCCCTCTTCATCCCCGTGCTGTCGATGGCCTTCGGCGTCCTCGGCATCGACGCGCTGACCCAGCCGCTTGCCGCCTTCATCGCGCTGATCCCGAAGATCATCGTCGCGATCGTGCTCATCGTCATCGGCGCCGTCGTCGCCGGCGCTGCCAAGACGTTCATCCAGAACGCCCTGGGCGGCCTGTCCTACGGCAGCATGCTCGGCACCGCCGCGGCCGTGCTCATCATGTTCGGCTTCGGAAAGTCCGCGCTGGACCAGGTGGGCATCGCCACCACTGTCACCACCCCGCTGCTCTACACGCTGTTCGCGATCGTCGCCGGTGTCGTCATCGTCGGTGTCGGCGGTGGCCTCGTTCAGCCCATGCAGAACCGCTGGGAGAACATGCTC
>JAOPWK010000310.1 GCA_025965735.1 Frankiales bacterium | reverse complement strand
TGTCGTCGCCGGTGAGCTTGTCGTCCTTCTCCTTGAGGATCTTCTTGTCCACCGCGTAGCGGTTGACGATCGAGGTCAGCGCCGCGCGGAAGCCCTCCTCGTGCGTGCCGCCCTCGTGGGTGTTGATGATGTTGGCGAACGTGTGCACCGACTCGGAGTAGGCGTCGGACCACTGCATCGCCACGTCGAGGGACATCGCCGTGTCGTTCTTGCCGACCCCGTCCGCGGCGAAGCTGATGACCGACCGGTGGATCGGGCTCTTGCGGCGGTTCAGGTGGGTGACGTAGTCGACCAGGCCGCCGTCGTAGCGGTAGGTGATCTCGGTGGGCTCGAAGGCCTCGTCCTCGTGACCGGGCGCCGGGGCCTCCTCGACGATCGAGGCCTCCTCGGCCAGGCCGGTGTCGGCCTTGCCCTGCCCGGGCCGCTCGTCGCGGAGCACGATCGTCAGGCCCTTGTTGAGGAAGGCCATCTCCTGCATGCGGCGGCTGATCGTGTCGAAGGAGTACGTCGTCGTCTCGAAGATCGACTGGTCGGCCCAGAAGGTGATCGCGGTGCCGCGCTTCTTCGTGTCCCCGACCCGCTCGAGCGCACCCGGCTTGTTCATCGTGTAGTGCTGGTGCCACGCCACGCCGTCGCGCCAGATCTCGACGTCCAGCTCGGAGGACAGCGCGTTGACCACGGTGACACCGACGCCGTGCAGGCCACCGGAGACGCCGTAGCTCTTGCCGTCGAACTTCCCGCCGGCGTGCAGGATGGTCAGGACGACCTCGACGGTCGGCCGCTTCTCCACCGGGTGCATGTCCACCGGGAACCCGCGGCCGTTGTCCTCGACCCGCACGCCACCGTCGGCCAGCAGCGTGACCCGGACGGTGTCACAGTAGCCGGCCAGCGCCTCGTCGACGGCGTTGTCGACGACCTCCCAGACCATGTGGTGCAGGCCTCGCTCGCCGGTGGAGCCGATGTACATGCCGGGGCGCTTGCGCACCGCCTCCAGGCCCTCGAGGATCGTGATGGAGGAGGCGCTGTAGCTCGCCTGCTCCGGCGCCTGCGCGGCATCCTCCTGCTCGCCGTCTGCCGGCGGCGTGGGCTGGTCGCTCATGGGCGGCTCTCCATGTCCTGAGGGTCGGGCCGGCGGTGCGGGACCTCGTGGGGCGAGGCTCGGGGACCGGACCTGACGGCGGTGCCTGCTCGCGGACCGGCCGGCGGACCGGCTGCTCCTGACCCGTGCCCGTAGCGGTCGGCGCCCGGTGGGAGCCTGATGACCTCGAGCGGCGGGGCGACTGCGTCAGCATACCCGCTAGGTCACGAAAAAAGGGCCTCAGGCCGCCGCTGACGCGCCGAAGGCCTCCTCTCGTGGGGGACCCCTGAAGCGCGGGTGCGCGGCTGAGAGCGCGTTCCAGGCTCAGCCGTAGGTGTCGCGGGGTCCCCGTCCCTGCACCCGCCGCGGCCCCTTGCGCCAGTCCGCCTGCGCCGGGCCGCGCACCACGATGGTGCTCACGACGCCGTCGCCGACCTGCTCGGCCAGCCGCTTGGCCATGGTGCGGGTGAGCAGCCGCAGCTGGGTGGCCCAGGCGGAGGACTCCGCCACGAGCACCAGCTCACCCTCGGTCAGCGACACCGGCCGGCAGTGGTCGGCGATCTCCGGGCCGACCAAGCGGTCCCAGTTGGCGAGCACGCCCGCGGCGGTGGTCGTCTCCTCCCAGCCCCGCTCCGCGACCAGGCGCCGGATCATGGCGCCGAACGGCACCGGGTCCCGTCCGTCCGGCCCGCTGCTGGAGCGGGCCGGGTCGCTGCGCCGCCCCCGGGTGCGTGGCGCACCGGGCGACAGCCCCTTGGCCCTCGCCGCGGCTCGTGCACGGGACAGCGCAGCCCGGGCCAGGTCCGGCCCCTTCAGGTCCTCCGGCTCGGAGGGCTCAGCCGGGCGTTCATCGGACACGCGTCACCGTCCCCTCGTGCACGTCCCACCGGCTGCCGGCCAGCGCCTCCGGCACGTCCGCGGGCACCGCAGCGGTCACGAGCACCTGCTCGGCACCGGCCACCAGCTCGGCGAGGCGGTCCCGCCGGCCTTCGTCCAGCTCGGCGAACACGTCGTCCAGCACCAGCACCGGCTCCCCACCGTCGGCGCGCAGCAGCTCGTAGGAGGCCAGCCGCAGCGCCAGGGCGTACGACCAGCTCTCGCCGTGCGAGGCGTACCCCTTCACCGGCAGCCCCGACAGCCCGAGCACCAGCTCGTCGCGGTGCGGCCCGACCAGCGACACCCCCCGCTCGATCTCCTGCGGGCGCACCCGGGCCAGCTCCGACAGCAGCGCAGCGGCCAGCAGCTCGCGGTCGCGCGAGCCCTCCGGCTGGGCCTCTCCCAGCGAAGACCGGTACTCCAGCGTCGTCTCCCCGCGCTTGCCCTCGCCGCCGACGGCCACGGCGCGGTAGGCCTCCTGCACCCGCGGCCGCAGCGCCTCGACCAGCCCGAGCCGCGCGCTCAGCAGCTCCGCGCCGACCCGCGCCAGGTGGGAGTCCCACACGTCCAGCGTCCGCATGTCGCCGCCACCGGAGCGCCGCGCCAGGAACGCGGTCTTGAGCAGGGCGTTGCGCTGCTTGAGCACCCGCTCGTAGTCCGCCCGCACGCCGGCGTACCGCGGCGCCGACGAGACCAGCAGGTCGTCCAGGAAGCGCCGCCGCTCGGACGGGTCACCGCGCACGAGCGACAGGTCCTCCGGCGCGAACAGCACCGTGCGCAGGATCCCCAGCACCTCACGCGCCCGGGGCACCGGTGACTGGTTGACCCGCGCCCGGTTGGCGCGGCCCGGGTTGACCTCCAGCTCGACCAGCGTCGAGCGTCCGTCCCGCTCCACGCGCGCCCGCACCACAGCCCGTTCCGCGCCGGCCCGCACGAGCGGGGCGTCCGCGGCCACCCGGTGCGAGCCGAGCGTGGCGACGTACCCGAGCGCCTCGACGAGGTTGGTCTTGCCCTGCCCGTTCGCGCCGATCAGCGCGGTGGAGCCGGCAGCGAGCTCGAGCTCGAGCGTCGGCCAGGACCGGAAGTCGGCCAGCGAGAGGTGCGAGACGTGCACTACGCCTCGGGCGGCGTGCCGGCCTCGCCGCGCACCTGGCCCTCGGACACGTCGGCGTCCGCCGAGGTGGGCGCACCGGCGTCGGCGCCCGGGCTGTCCGCGCCCTTCTCGGTCGAGCCCGCCGCCGCGGTCACCGCGTGGCCGCCGAACTGGTTGCGCAGCGCGGCGATCATCTTCATCGCCGGGCTGTCGTCCTGGCGCGAGGAGAACCGGGCGTACAGCGCCGCGGTGATGACCGGCAGCGGGACGGCATGGTCGACCGCGGCCTCGACCGTCCACCGGCCCTCGCCGGAGTCCTGCGCGTAGCCGCGCAGGCCGGACAGGTCGTCGTCCTCCCGCAGCGCGTTGACCATGAGGTCCAGCAGCCAGGACCGGATGACGGTGCCCTGCTGCCAGCTCGCGATGACCGCTGGGACGTCGGTGACGACGTCGGTGGCCATCATCAGCTCCCAGCCCTCGGCGTAGGCCTGCATGAGGCCGTACTCGATGCCGTTGTGCACCATCTTCGCGAAGTGCCCGGCGCCGACCGCGCCGGCGTGCACGAAGCCGCTGTCACCCGCGGGCTTGAGCACGTCGAAGAACGGCTGCACCTTCGCGACGTCCTCGGCCTTACCGCCGCACATCAGCGCGTAGCCCTCGGTCAGGCCCCAGACCCCGCCGCTGACGCCGCAGTCGACGAAGCCGATGCCCTTGGGCTCGAGGTCGACGGCGTGCCGCTGGTCGTCGGTGTAGCGGGAGTTGCCGCCGTCGACGACCACGTCGCCGGGCCCGAGCAGCTCGGCCAGCGCATCGACGGTGTCGTAGGTCGGCCGGCCGGCCGGGACCATGACCCACACGACGCGGGGCGTCGGCAGGGCCTGGACCAGCGCCTGGAGGCTGTCGACCTGCCGGTCGCTCTCGGCGGAGCGGTCGTAGCCGACCACCTCGTGACCACCGCGACGCAGCCGCTCGGCCATGTTCCCGCCCATGCGGCCCAGCCCGATCATGCCCAGCGTCGCCATGCGTCTCCTCGTGTACGTCGATCGGAAGCGGGCCTCAGCCCGAGAGGCGCACCGGCATCAGCAGGTAGCGGTACTCGGCCGGCACGCCGGGCACGGTGTCGGCGTCGCGCTTGCCCGTCAGCACCGCCGGGCGGGTCGGACCGGTGAACGACAGCGTCGTGGTGTCGCTGTCCACCGCGCCCAGCCCGTCGAGCAGGTACTGCGGGTTGAACGCGATCTGGAACGGCTCGCCGCTCGCGCTGCCCTCCCACGTGCACTCCAGCTGCTCGCTGGCCTGCGCGTCGTCGGCGCCGCCGGCCTCGAGCACGACGCCGTCCGTCGAGAAGCCCAGGCGCACGGGGGCGTTGCGGGCCGCGACCAGCGCGACGCGCTTCACCGCCTCGGCGAAGGGCGCGGTGGCGATCTCGGCGACGGCGGTGCTCTCGCTCGGCAGCAGCGAGCGGTACTTCGGGAACTCGCCCTCGAGCAGCCGCGAGGTCGTCCGTCGTCCGGCACCCTCGAAGCCGATCATGCCCTCGGCGCCGCCCGTCGCGAGCGCGAGCGTCACCTCGGGGCCGGCGGTGAGCGCGCGGGCCGTCTCGGACAGCGTGCGGGCGGGGACGAGCGCCGTCGTGGACACGTCGGCGTCCGCCGGGCGCCAGGGCAGCGTGCGCACGGCCAGCCGGTAGCGGTCGGTCGCGGCGAGGGTGAGGGTGTCTCCCTCGATCTCGAACCTCACCCCGGTCAGCACCGGGAGTGTGTCGTCGCGCCCTGCCGCCAGCGCCACCTGGGCGACGGCAGCGGCGAAGACGTCCGAGCCGAGCGTGCCGGCGGTGGCCGGCATCGCCGGAAGCGCCGGGTAGTCCTCCACCGGCAGCGTCGGCAGCGTGAAGCGCGCCGGGCCGCAGGTGAGCACCACCCGCGTGCCCTCGACCCGCAGGTCCACCGGCTGGGCCGGCAGCGAGCGGACGATGTCGGACAGCAGGCGGCCGGGCACGAGCACCTTGCCGGCCTCGTCGGACGTGACGTCCAGTCGCACCCGCGAGCTGACCTCGTAGTCGAAGCCCGAGATCTCCAGCCCCTCGTCGCCCACCTCGAGCAGCAGCCCGAGCAGGACCTGCATCGGCGGCCGCGCCGGCAGTGAGCGGGCGGTCCAGACGACCGCGTCCGCGAGAGCGTCGCGATCGACCCTCAGCTCCATGTGCGTACGGCCCTTCGGTTGGTGGCGTGGGGTTGACCCTGCCAGATGCGGGTCTTCCACATCGGAGCGCTCCCCGAGAACCAGGAGGTTGTCCGTGAGGGAGAAGTACTCGTCGTGGTGGTAGGGGTGCGCGACCCTGTGGAGGGCCGCCGTTCCTGCAGGTCACGCGGCGCGGCGGGGTGTGCGGCCGATGTGGACGGCGCCCCCGTGCGTCCGTGGACGGCTGGGGACGAGCCGGTGGCCGGGCGGCGTCGTCCACGGCGGGCGGCGCCGTCATCCCCAGTTGTCCACAGCGTTGTCCCCACACTGTGCAGGGACCAGGTGACGTGGGTCACTCCGACATGGTCCGGACGGGTCACTGGCTCGTCACTGTCCCCGCGACCGGGTCTTGATCCGGTTCGTCAGCTCGGCGACCTGGTTGTACGTCGCGCGGCGCTCCGGCATCTGCGCGCGGATCTTGCGGTCGGCGTGGATGACGGTCGTGTGGTCGCGCCCGCCGAACATCTGACCGATCTTGGGCAGCGACAGGTCGGTCAGCTCGCGGCACAGGTACATCGCGATCTGCCGGGCCGTCACCAGCACCCGCGAGCGCGAGGACCCGCACAGGTCCTCCATCGTCAGCCCGAAGTACTCGGCCGTCGCAGCCATGATCGTCGCGCCGGTGATCTCGGGGCCGCCGTCGGCCGGGATGAGGTCCTTGAGGACCACCTCGGCCAGCGACAGGTCGACGGTCTGGCGGTTGAGCGAGGCGAAGGCCGTCACGCGGATCAGCGCCCCCTCCAGCTCGCGGATGTTGCGCGAGATCTTGCTGGCGATGAACTCGAGCACGTCCGGTGGCGCCGCCAGCCGGTCCTGTGCGGCCTTCTTGCGCAGGATGGCGATGCGGGTCTCGAGGTCAGGCGGCTGGACGTCGGTGATCAGGCCCCACTCGAACCGCGTGCGCAGCCGGTCCTCGAGGGTCGACAGCTGCTTGGGCGGGCGGTCGGAGCTGATGACGATCTGCTTGTTGGCGTTGTGGAGGGTGTTGAAGGTGTGGAAGAACTCCTCCTGGGTCCCCTCCTTGTGCTCGAGGAACTGGATGTCGTCCACGAGCAGGATGTCCACATCGCGGTAGCGGCGGCGGAAGGTCTCCGCGCGCCCGTCGCGGATCGAGTTGATGAAGTCGTTGGTGAACTCCTCCGAGCTCACGTAGCGCACCCGCGCCCCCTGGAACAGGTGCTGGGCGTAGTGCCCGATCGCGTGCAGCAGGTGCGTCTTACCGAGGCCGCTCTCGCCGTAGACGAACAGCGGGTTGTACGCCTTGGCGGGCGCCTCCGCGACGGCCACCGCTGCGGCGTGCGCGAAGCGGTTGGAGGCCCCGATGACGAAGGTCTCGAAGGCGTACTTCGGGTTCAGCCGGGCCGGCTCGGCGGCCGGCCGGCTGTCCCCGCCGCCGGGGCGGCCCGGGAACGGGCGGACGTTGTCGCGCGCGTCCACCGCGTCGTCGCGACCGAGTCCGTAGCCGCTGGCGTAGGTGTCGTCGTCGTCGAGCGCCGCCTGGTCACCGAAGGCCCCGGTGTACGACCGCTGGTCACCGCGGTCCACGTCGTACGGCGCCGGCCGCTCCCGCTCCGCGGCAGGAGCGCCGGCCGGAGCGCTGCGCGAAGCACTGGTGGGCGCCGCAGCGGGAGCCGGCGGCTGGACCGTCACGGCGACCCGGATGTCGCGGCCGTAGGCCGCCGACAGCGCCTCCGCGATCACCGGGCGCAGCCTGGTGTCCAGCACGTCCTTGGCGAACTCGTTGGGCGCCGCGAGCAGGGCGGTGTCCTCGACCAGGCCCAGCGGGCGCGTCAGCCCGACCCAGGCCCGGTGCTGCGGGGACAGCGCGCTGTCGGCGAGGCCGGCGACCGCACGCGTCCACACCTCGTCCAGCTCGAGCGGTGCTGCCGTCAGCGAGGGACCGTCCACAGGGCCGGGAGCAGCGGTGTCGGAGGTGCCGTCAGGGTGGAGGTCGGTCACGCAGGTCCCTCGGCTCGGAGCGGTCGCCGGCGCGGTGGCCGGTGTGCGGTGGTCCCCCGCAGGTGCGGGACCCGGACGACCCTGCCCTCCGGGGACGACGATGTCCACATGCCTGTCCACAACCTGTGGAGGCGACGAGGGGACAGTCGGACGGCGCGGGACGAGGCCGTCCGCGCGGACCCCCCGTACGCCCGTCTCTCGGGTCCAGGACCGGGGGCGCCAGCCGGGAGAGCAGCACCCGGCCGGTGCGGGGAGGACCGGCGGGGGGACGCTAACAGCAGCACCCACCCCTTGCAAGGCACTCGGCACAACTCGCCGGAACCCGCTGCGGCGTGTCCGCAGCCGCGTGTTTGACCCCCTCCTGCGCCGTCCGTATCGTGGAGGTCGTCTGTGCCCGCGCCGGGCCGCTCGTCCGAGCACTCCCGCCCGCGCGAGGCCCCCGCAGCAGCATCCCCGAGAGCGAGTCCCCGTCGTGAGCAAGCGCACCTTCCAGCCGAACAACCGTCGCCGTGCCAAGACCCACGGCTTCCGGCTGCGCATGCGCACCCGCGCCGGTCGCGCCATCCTCGCCGGCCGTCGTCGCAAGGGCCGCGGCGAGCTCTCTGCCTGAGCCGGTCACGACGACCGGCGCTGGAGCGGTGCTGCCCGAGGCGCACCGCCTGCGCTCCTCCACCGAGTTCAGCGAGGTCGTCCGCCGCGGACGGCGCTCCTCGCGCCCGCTGCTCACCGTGCACGCGCTGCTGTCCTCCGACGACGCCTCGCCGGTCCGCGCGGGCCTGGTCGTGAGCAAGGCCGTCGGCGGGTCGGTGGTCCGGCACCGCACCTCGCGCCGGCTGCGCCACCTGCTGCGCGACCGGGTCGCGGCACTGCCCGCCGGCGCACGGCTGGTCGTCCGT
>JAOPWK010000307.1 GCA_025965735.1 Frankiales bacterium | reverse complement strand
ATCGCGCGCCTTGTTCGGCGTACGGCGAATCCAGAACAGGCACCGGACCCCCGGCCGCCGGCTCGTCCAGCCGGCCCACCGGTCTCCTCGGAGGCGTGGTGGAAGTGGCCGGGGGTCAGCCATGTCCCACCAACTCAGCGCTGGCTCAGCGCACGTGTCGCTTCCCTCTGCGGGGCCCGCTGACGAGGTACATCCGCCGGTCCGCCTGAGGTGCGGAAGCGGCGTTCCATGGGGCGCTCGAACCAGCGGTAGACCGCCCAAGCGAGCAGGAGCGACGCCGCCACGAACAGGACCTCGATCAGGACGCCCGTGACGGGCGTACGCGTGAACGGCACGTGCTTGAGGACTCCGTTCGCCAGCTTCACGAACGGACCGTGCGTCATGTAGAGGGAGTACGTCCACGTGCTTGCCGTCACCAGCGGCGCCCAGGACAACCATCGAACGCCGCGGCCGTCTACGTCGCGCCCCGCAAGGCTGGCGAGAAGAACCACCCACATCGGCAGCAGGATCACGATCCCTAGTGGACGGCTGACTCCGGCCGGGAGCACCTGGTTCGAGAAGGCCATCGCGGGCGCCGGGAGGTCAGTGTCCCAACGGAAGGTGAGGGCCGCCAGTGCAGGCAAGCTCGTGACGATCAGTGTGCTGGAGATCGCAACCGGCAGGCGCAGCCGCCAACCTCGGGAGATCGCGACCGCGAGGCACGCCCCGCTCCAGCACTCGACGGCGCGCGGGAGGGGGTTGATGTAGAGCAACCCCACCTGCAGGTCCGCGGGGATGAAGAGAACCGTGAGCCCCGCGAGAAGCATGACCAGCCCTACTCCTCCCGCGGCGATCTGCAGCAGCCTGCGGACCGCCAGTCGATCCAGCACGGGCCGGATGAACGGGAACGTCGCGTAGAAGACCAGCTCCCCCGCTAGCGACCAAGCGACACCGTTGGCAGCGTGGTACCAGGAGTGATCGGGCACCCACGCGTTCAGGAAGAGCAAGGCGGCCAACGACGGCACCACGTGAAGCCGGTCCAGCTCGATCCAGAGGATCGGCACGGCAACTGCCCAGGTCACGACGTGGACTGGCAGGATCCGCGCTGCGCGGCGCCGCCAGAAGGCCCGTGCGGTCAGCTCCGGCTTCCAGACCCACGTGTTGACGAAGCCCGAGAGCAGGAAGAACAGATCGACGGCGGGGTAGGCCACGGCCGCCACCGCACGCAGTGCCGGCACCGAGACGAACGCGTTCGCCGAGTGCGCGTACACGACCGCAAGCGCAGCGATCAGCCGCAGCCCGGACAGGCTGCGTAGAAGTGGTGCATCTGAACCGGCCACGGCACCTGCGGACATGCTCCCCCGCCCTCTCGTGCGTCCTGGGCGACGGCCGCGCGAGGTTTTGGCCCTCGCCCCGTTACCCCCCGCGACGAGCAACGAGACCGTTGCCCAGAAATCGCGGGGGGCCGCATGACTTTGTTGGCGACATCGGCTACGGAGGGTCTCCCGGTACAGCCGGTCGAGCGCCTTCGGGCGCGCGAGAGCCGGCGCGCCCGCCTGGCACAGGGTAGGGAGCTCCCGACGGTGTCAGTCGTCATCCCCGCCCTGAACGAGGCCAAGAACCTGCCCTGGGTGCTCTCCCGCCTGCCGGAGAACGTGACCGAGGTGCTGCTCGTGGACGGCGACAGCACCGACGACACGGTGGTGGTGGCGCGCACCCAGCGGGCGGACATCCGCGTCTTGCGGCAGCCGGCGCCGGGGAAGGGTGCCGCCCTCGCACACGGCCTCCTGTCAGCGACCGGCGACATCGTCGTGATGATCGACGCGGACGGGTCGATGGACCCGTGGGAGATCCACGCCTTCGTCGGCGCCCTGCTCTCGGGGGCTGATGTCGCCAAGGGCTCGCGCTGCCTGACCGGTGGCGGCTCGCACGACCTGTCACCGCTGCGCTCCGTCGGGAACCAGGCGCTGAACCTGGCGGTGCGTCTTCTGCACCGCGAGCGGTGGAGCGAGCTCTGCTACGGCTACGCCGCCTTCTGGCGCGATGCCGTAGACGAGCTCGCCCTCGAGGAGATCGCCCGTCCGTCCGACGACCACAGCACCGCCAGGCGACCTCGCAAGCACGGGCACGGCTTCGAGATCGAAGCCGTGCTCTTCGTCCGCGCAGCGCGCGCCGGCCTGCGTGTCACAGAAGTAGCGAGCTTCGAGCACCGGCGCCGGCACGGTGTCAGCCGGCTGCTGACGTTCCCAGACGGGTGGCGCGTGCTGCGGGCGGTCGTCCAGGAGTGGCACCGGCCCGGACACCGGGCGACGTCCGGGGGCGCCGCTACGGCGGAGGTGCTGCTGTCCGTGCCTGTCCAGCACGGCGGCCGGCGATGACGACGACACTCAAGCATCCCGTACCCGACCGAACCTCGAACCGCCTGCTGTCGGTCAGCGTCGTCGTGTGCACCTACGCCGACCGCCGCTGGGATCAGTTGCTCGCGCTGGTTGAGGCCCTGCGTCCCGAGCAGGTCGACCAGGTGATCCTCGTGGTGGATCATCACCCAGCTCTGCTGGCCCGCGCGCGGGCTGCCTTTCCCCACCTGCTCGTGCTGCCCAACGCCGCCGAACGTGGCCTGTCCGGCGCCCGCAACACCGGTGTAGCCGCAGCGCTGCACGACGTGGTGCTCTTCGTCGACGACGACGCTCGCCCCCGCCCGGGCTTCGTCGCGCAGCTCCTGGAGGCTTACGACGACAGCACGATTGGCGTCGGTGGCCGTGCTGAGCCCGAGTGGGAGTCCGCGCGCCCGGCGTGGTTCCCGCGGTGCTTCGACTGGGTGATCGGCTGCAGCCACGAAGGGCTGCCGGAGGAACGCGCGCCGCTGCGCAACGTCATCGGGGCAGCCATGTCGTTCCGGCGCAGCGTCCTGGCGACTCACAGCTTCGACAGCTCGCTCGGGCGAGTCGGTCGCGGCGCGGCCGGCTGCGAGGAGACCGAGCTGTGCCTGCGCATCAGCCAGGTGCGCCCGGGCACGCAGATCGTCTACGAGCCGCGTGCCGTCGTCGACCACCTGGTGCCGCGTGACCGGGCAACGCTGCGTTACTTCGCGCGGCGCTGCTGGGCGGAGGGCGTCTCCAAAGCAAGGGTTGCGCGACTGGCCGGACCTGCCGCAGCCACCAGCGCGGAACGCAGCTACGTCCTGCGAGTCCTCCCGCGCGCGTTCGTCCAGGCCCTGCTGTGCCTGCTGACGGCTCAGCCGGCCCGCGCAGCAGCCGCGCCGACGATCTTGCTGGGCCTCACGCTCACGCTGCTGGGCTACGGAGCGGGGCGCGTGCGACGGTGACGTCCATGGCCGTCCGGACCACGTTCCCCAGCGCGTGGTCTCGTGCGGCTGATCACCGTCTGGGACTGACGGCGCTGCCCTTGGTTCTCGGGTGCGCCGGAGTGGCTGTGTTGAGCAGCCGAGAGGTGACCGGTGCCAGCTCCTTCGGCCTCATCACGGAGCTGCCGCCGCTCATCTGGGTCGTGTGGCTGCTGCTCGTCACGCACTTCGTCGCGTGCATCCGACGCAGCCACCCGCCCGCGGCCCCCCTGGTCGCCGGCCTGGCCGCTTGGGCGGTGACGCTCCACGCGGCGCCCGTCCTGCTCGAACCAG
>JAOPWK010000300.1 GCA_025965735.1 Frankiales bacterium | reverse complement strand
GGTCGTCGCGGCGCACCAGGTGCGTGGCCATCAGCCGCCGGTTGCCGCCGAACACGTGCTTGCGCTCCAGCCGGGCCCACACCTCGGCCAGCTGCTCCACCCGCTGCGCCGTGGGCGACATCGCGAGGAAGGCGGCGTTGAGGGCGCCCACCGAGCAGCCCACGAACAGGTCCGGCACGACGCCGGCCTCGAACAGGGCGCGCAGCGCGCCGACCTGGGCCGCGCCGAGCGAGCCCCCACCGGACAGCACGACGGCCTCGCGCGGACGGCCGTCCGCCTTGGCGCGGGAGAAGCGGCGCAGCGTCTGCAGCATGGGAGCCCCCAGGGATCAGTCTGGGTCCTGTCGGCAGAGCGGGTCAACGGTTGAGCCGCAGGTCCTCCCGACCGCGGAAGCGCTGCAGGAAGCGGTCGTAGGTCTTCTTCGACTCCTTGTCGCGGTACTCCGGGTCGGTGTCGTGGTAGCCGCGGTGGCGGTCCTGGCGCACCGGGAGGTCGACCGCGACCAGCCGCCCGAGGCCCGCCTCGCGGAGCAGGAACGACCACTCCATGTCGGCGTTGCGGTAGAAGCGCGCCTTGGCCGGCAGCGGCACCTGCAGGGCCGCCGCGCGCCGGACGCCGACGAGGTAGCCGAGCAGCGCCTCGACCTCACCGGGGCCCGCGTCCTCGAACTCGCGCCAGCCGTCCACGACCCGCACGCCCCTCCAACCGGCGGCCACCACGCTCGGGTCGTCCAAGGCGTCGAGCAGCGGCGTGAGGGCGTCGCCCTCGAGGACGGTCGACAGGTCGAGCTGCACGTGCACGGCGGCGGTGTCCCACCGCACCAGCGCCTGACGGGCCTGCGCCCAGCCTGCGGCGCGCTCGACGTGCAGCTCGGTCACCCGCTCGGCGGCCAGCTCGTGCACCGCGGCGCCGGCGTCGGTCTCGCCGTTCTCCAGCAGCACCAGACGCACGTCTGCGGGCGCGTGCTGGAGCAGCGCCTCGACGCAGGTGCGCAGGTCGTCCGGCCAGCCGTCGACGAGCAGCGCCACCGTGCATCGGTGCGTGTCGGGTTCGTCACTCCGGTCCGGAAGGGCGTCCACCGAGGGCAGGACGGGGTACGGGGGACGTGGCGCCAGCACGAAGCCCTCCGGGCCGTCCCGGACCACCCAGCCGGTGGCGCCGATCTGCTCGCGGAGCCGGTCGCTCTCCGCGAAGTCCTTGCTGGCACGGGCTTCTGCCCGCTGCCGGGCCAGGTCGAGGACCGCTTCGGGGGGCAGGGACACCCGCCGGACGGTAGCGGTTGGAGCAGGGCAGATCTTCCGGCAGGATGCGCCGGTCCGAGCAGGAGAGGAGGGGCGCGATGCCGGCCGAGCAGCGCGCCCCCCTGTTCGAGGGCATCGTGCGGCACGTCCGCGACGTCATCACCGTCGTGGGCGCCGACGGCGTCGTGCTCTTCGTGAACGACGCCACCACCGCCCTCGGGCACCGGCGCGAGGAGGCGACCGGGCAGGAGGCGCTGTCATGGGTGCACCCCGACGACCGGGCGCTGTGCCTGGAGCAGCGCAGCTGGCTGCTCGGCGAGCCCGGCCGCACCAGCGTCACCGTGCTGCGCGTGCGGCAGGGCGACGGCAGCTGGCGGCACGTCCAGACGCACGGCGTGAACCTGCTCGAGGACCCGGACGTGCGGGGCCTGCTCTACGTCACCCGTGACGTCGAGGACCGGGCCCGCGCCGAGACCATTCTCATGCACGCGCTCGGCGCGCAGAGCGTGGTCGCCGGCCTCGGCCTGCGCGCGTTGCGGTCCAACGACGTGGACGACGTGCTGCGGGAGGGCCTGGAGCGGGCCGCCTCCGTGCTCGGCGTCCCCTACGTCACGCTGCTGCTGCTGGACGCCGACGACCGGCTGCGGGTGCGCTCGCAGGTCGGCCCGGACCCGCTGCCCGCCGAGCACGGCTGGCCCCTGGGAGGCGGCACCCAGGCTGCCGTGACGCTGGCGCAGCAGCACCCGACGGTGGCCGAGCACCTGGGGCTCGAGGAGCGGTTCGCCGCGACAGCGGAGCAGACGGCTCGGGGCATCGTGGCCGGGGTCGACGTGGTGCTCGAGGGGACGGGCGGCCCGATCGGCGTGCTCGGCGCGCACGCCACCTCGCCGCGGCAGTTCAGCCCGGTGGACGTGCAGTTCCTGCAGGGGGTCGCAAACGTCCTGGCCGGCACGCTGCAGCGGGCCGAGCGCGAGCGCGAGGCGCTGGTGCAGGCCCTGCACGACCCGCTCACCGGGCTGCCCACCCGCTCGCTGCTCGCCGACCGGCTGCAGCACGCGCTCAGCCGCATCCACCGCAGCGGCGGGCAGGTCGCGGTGCTGCTCGTCGACCTCGACCGGTTCAAGGCCGTCAACGACTCGTGGGGGCACGCCGCGGGCGACGAGCTGCTGCGCACGATCGGCCCGCGGCTGCAGGCCTGCGCCCGCGCCTCGGACACGGTGGCGCGCTACGGCGGTGACGAGTTCGTCGTGCTGTGCGAGGAGGACGTCACGCACGTGGGCGTCGCCCGCGTCGCCGCCGCCATCCGCCGCGCATGCGTCGAGCCGGTGGCGCTCTCCAGTGGCGAGACGGTGATGGTGTCGGCCAGCGTGGGCATCGCCTGGTCCGTCGAGGAGGGCGCGGACGCCGCGGCGCTGCTGTCGGCCGCGGACGCCGCGATGTACCTCGACAAGCGGTACGGGCTGGGCTGAGCCCCGAAGATCAGGCCCAGGGCTGGACGACGAGCCGGATCGGGTTGCCCTGCTTGGTCGTCAGCCGCTCGACGCCCGCGGCGACGTCGTCCAGGGGCAGCAGGTCGCTGACCGAGCCGGACACGTCGAGGCGGCCCAGCTCGACCAGCCGCACGAGCTCATCGAGGTGGCGCTTCTCGTAGCCGAGGTGCCCCAGCAGCGACTGGGACATGACGCCGAGGACGACCCCCGGCCCCATCTCGATCGGGTCCATCGACAGTCCGACCATCACCGCGCGTCCGCGGCGGCCGAGGCTCTCGACGGCCTGCCGCAGCACGGCGTTGGCGCCGACCAGGTCGACGGCGACGTCGAGCATCCGGCCGCTGGTCAGCCGTGCGATCTCGGACACCACGTCGTCGCTCGTCGGGTCGAGCGCGGCGTCGGCGCCCAGCCCGAGCGCCCGCTCGCGCGCCGACGCCAGCGGGTCGATCGCGATGATGGGGGCGGCGCCGAGCAGCCGGGCGACCTGGACGGCGTGCACGCCGAGCCCGCCGATCCCCCACAGGCCGACGGCCTCGCCGGGGCGCACGCCCGCGCGGTCGGTGAGGGCGGCGTACGGCGTGGACACCGCGTCCGCCAGCACGGCCGCCTGCTCGATGGGGATGCTGCGCGGGACCAGGCTCAGGGCGGCGGCGGGCGCCACGAGGTACTGCGCCCAGCCGCCGTCGTAGCTGAAGCCCATGATCTCGAAGGCCTCGCAGTCCGCGGGCATCCCGCGGGTGCAGGGCACGCAGGTGCCGCAGTTGCGGCCGGCGCCCACGACGACCCGGTCCCCCGGCGCCCACCCGGTGACGAGATCGCCTGCGTGCTCGACGGTCCCCGCGACCTCATGCCCGGGCGTCACGACAGCCAGGTTGGTCGGCAGCGTGCCGTCGAGCAGGTGCACGTCGGACAGGCAGATGCCGCACGCCTCCACCCGTACGAGGACCTCGTGCGGGCGCGGCACCGGGATCGGGACCTCCTGCACCTCCAGGCGCCGGGTGGCGGAGTCGAACCGGGCGGCGCGCATGGAGTCGGCCATCAGCCCTGTCCCCGCACCTGCGCCCGCAGCGCCTTGCGATCGGTCTTGAGCACGCTGGTCAGCGGGATGGAGTCGACCACCCGCACCTCGCGGGGGTACTTCGCCGCGCTGATGTGCTCCTTCGTGTACTCCACCAGCGCGTCGCCGGTGACGGTCGAGCCGGGGCTCAGCGACACGAACGCGACGACCTCCTCGCCGACCTTCGGGTCCGGGCGGCCGACGACGGCAGCGGCCGTGACGTCGGGGTGCGCCAGCAGGACGTCCTCCACGTCGCGCGGGTAGACGTTGAACCCGTTGCGGATGATGAGGTCCTTGATCCGGTCGACGACGTAGAGGTAGCCGTCCTCGTCGAGGTGGCCGACGTCGCCGGTGTGGAACCAGCCGTCGCGGATGGCCTGCGCGGTCGCCTCCGGCGCCTGCCAGTACCCCTTCATCACCAGCGGTCCGCGCACGCAGATCTCGCCGTCCTGACCAGCGGGCAGCTCGTCGCCGTCCGGGCCGGTGATGCGGATCTCGATGCCCCCCACAGCCTTGCCGACCGAGCCGAGCCGGCGGTCGTCGACCGGCTGGGTCGCGATGAGCGCGGTGGTCTCCGTGCAGCCGTAGCCCTCGCGCACCTCGAGACCGGGGATGCGGCGCTCGAGCTCGTGCGCCACCTCCACCGCCAGCGGCGCACCGCCGCTGCTGACCCGCTCCAGGCAGGACAGGTCGTGGTCCTCGAGCGGCTGGGTGAGCAGCATCTGCAGCATCGACGGCACGAGCGCGGCCTGCTGGACGCGGTGCTCCTCGACCAGCGACACGAAGCCGGCCGGATCGAACCAGCGCATCAGCACCGACTGCCCCGGCTCCAGGGCGTGCAGGCCGGTGACGCTGACCATCAGGCCGTAGACGTGCGCCAGCGGCAGCGGCAGCAGGCCGACGCGGCGGCCGGGGCGGTAGGCCGCGTGATAGCCGGCGGCGCCCGCGGCGTCCAGGCCGGCGTGGGTCAGCGCGACGCCCTTGCTGCGGCCGGTGGTGCCACCGGTGTAGAGCAGCGCGGCCAGGTCCTCCGGCGTGCGGTCGACCAGCGGGAGCTCGTTCCCTGCTTCGAGCTCCGCGAAGGTGGTCGTGCCCCCCTCCCCTCCGACCACGACGACGGGCAGGCCGTCCGCGACGGTGAGGATCTTCGGGAGGAACTCCGGCGTGGTGATGATGGCGACGGCGCCCGAGTCCTTGAGGACGTGCCGCAGCTCGTCCTCGGTCAGCAGGAACAGCACCGGCGTCGCCACCGCGCCGGCGCGCCACAGCGCCGAGTAGGCGATGCCGACCTCGGGGCAGTTGGCCATGAACAGCACGACCCGGTCGCCGGGCTTGACGCCCAGCGCCGTGAACCCGGCGGCGGCGCGGCGGGCGCGGGCGGCGAGCTCGCCGGAGGTCTGCCAGGTGCCCTCGAAGAACAGGGCCTGGTGGTCGCCCAGCCGTTCCAGGGCCTCCTCGGCGCGGCGGGACAGCGTCGAGGCGGTGACGAGCGAGGTCACGGGCGTTCCTCCATCAGGGGTCGTGCAGGTCAGTCGGGCAGGACGCCGTCGACGAGGCGGCGCATCACGGACGTGGCCTCCTCCACCGACAGGTCGCGATCGTGCCGCAGCGCCTCCCAGGCCGATGCACTGGCCGCCAGGTAGAGCGCGTCGAGCCGTCGGGCGCGGCCGGTCGGGTCGAGCGGGTCCAGCTCGGCGGCGAAGACCTGCTCGGCCTCCGCGTCACCGGCCTCGATGAACAGCCGCCGGTTGGTGAGCAGCTGCGGAGACGCGTGCTCGCGCAGCCGGGCTGCGCGCATGACCGGGAGCAGCGCCTCGAGAACCCGCGCCCGCGAGGCGCAGAAGTCCGCCACCCGCTGCGCCCGTGGCAGTGAGGGGTCGACCGGCTGGGCCAGGCTGCCGAGCTTGGCCAGCTCGCGCTGCCCTGCCTCGGCCCACAGCGTCTCCATGTCGGAGAAGTGGCCGAACACGGTGCGCAGCGCGACGCCCGCGCGGGC
>JAOPWK010000291.1 GCA_025965735.1 Frankiales bacterium | reverse complement strand
TTCGACGACCAGCTGCGGTCGCTGCAGGACGCCGCGCGCGCCGTCGCCGACGCGGTGACGGACCCGCTGGGCGCGGTGCGACGGGTGGTCGCGGACCCGCCCTGGAGCGGCTGGGCGTGGCGGCCGGAGACCCTGCCGGCCGCCGGTGACGAGGCCTGGCTCCAGGTGGGCGACTACCTGCGTGGGCGGGGAGTCCGCCTGTGACCGCCACCCGGCTGCTCCTGTCCGCAACGGCGCTGGAGCTGGTGCGCCAGCGCGCACTTCCGGCGCCGCTGGCCCTGCCGCCGGGCTTCGCGCTCGAGCCCACCGGAGGCGGCAGCACCGACGAGGCGGTCGCGCTGCTCCAGCAGGCCGGGGTGGCCCTGCCCGTGGCCGGCGGCGACTGGTCGGTGCACCCGGCCCTGGCAGACGACCTGCTCGTGCTGGCCGCCCCTGAGGTGGCGGTGACCGTGCGCGCGGCGCGGCCCGACCTGGAGGTGCACGCCTGCCTCGCCCTCAGCGGCCCGCGCGGTGCCGGGCTGCTGCGCACCGGCGACACCGCCGTGCAGCTGTCCGCCTTCTCCTCGGTCGACCTCGCGGCGGAGCTCGCCCGGGTGGTGCCGGCGCCGATCGGCCAGCAGGCGTCGGGCGAGGTCGAGGAGGTGCCGCTCGACGTGCTGCTCGACGGCACGGGCAGCCGCCTGCGCGGCCGCTCCACGGGGACGCTGCACGCCACCGTGTTCGCCGGGCCGCGGCCGGACCGCGCCGGCGGCCTCGTGGGCAGCGTCGAGTGGGTGTGGGACGGCCACGGCTGGACCGGCCTCGAGGCGCTGCCGTCGCGAGCCGGCCGCCCGTGGGTTCGGCTCGTTCCCGTCGTCCCCGCAGACCTCGGTGCCTGGGTCGCGGCGCTCGTCGCGCGGGCGGCCGCATGAGCGTCGAGGTGCGCGGGGGCGTCGGCGGCCTCGAGGTGCAGTACGACGAGCTGGGCCGCACCTCCCGGCGGCTGCGCGACGAAGGGGGCGCGCTGCTGGGGCTGGCGGTGTCCCGGCACCGGCTGCTCGCCGACGGGGACCTGCTGGCCAGCGCCGTGCTGTCGCCCGGCACCTTCGCCCGCGCCGAGTCGGCGCTGCTGTCGGCGCTCGACGGGGGCGACGGGCTGGTCAAGGCCGGCGGCGCCCTCGAGCTGCGCGCCGGCCAGCTGCTCGTCGCCATCGCGCGCTACCAGGCCAGTGACGTGCTGGCCGCCCAGCAGGCGCAGGCCCGGCGGTGGCTGTGGGTCGGCGCCGCACCAGCCGGAGTCGCCGCCGGAGCAGGCTGGCTGGCCGGGGTGGTGGCGCGGGGGGAGGACCCGCTGGCGGCGCTGGAGCAGGCGCTGCTCGAGCACCCGGGGGTCGTCGACGACGTCCTGGGGCTGGTCACCGACGTCACCGCTCCGCTCGGCTCCGGGTTGGCCGGCCCGCTGCCGGTCCTCGCCGACCAGGCGTTCCGCGCCGTCACCGGCGAGGCGCTGCTGCCCCGCGACCTGGCCGAGGCGGCCGGGCTGCTGGCGCTGCTCTACGGCCCCGGACGCCCCGTCTTCGAGCGCCGCGTGGACAGCGCGCCGACCTCGGTGCTGGTGCCGGGCGGGATCGGCGACGTGCTCGAGCGCCTCGACCACCGCAACACCGCCGCACGCGCGTCCGCCGGCACCCAGGGAGACATCGGCGTGACCAAGCTCGTCACGGTCGGCCCCGACGGGCGGCCGCTCGTCTCGTGGATCGTCGACGTCCCGGGCACCAAGGACTGGCAGGTCGACCCGACCCAGCGGCCGAACCTCAACGACCTGGCCAGCAACCTCGAGCTGATGGCCGGTACCGAGAACGCCCGCGTGCAGGCGCTGGAGCGGGCACTGCTGGACGCCGGCGCCGTGCAGGGGCAGCCGATCCTGCTCGTCGGCCACAGCCAGGGCGGCATGGTCGCGATGCGCGCCGCGCAGGAGCTGGCCCGCCGGCTGGACGTCACGCACGTCGTCACCGCCGGCTCGCCCGTCGGGGGCATGCCCGCGCCCGACGGCGTGCAGGTGCTGTCGCTGGAGAACCGTCACGACGTCGTCCCGCACACCGACGGGCGCGAGAACCCCGACGACGACGGGCACGTCACCGTGCTGTTCGACCACGACGGCACCGGCATCGGCGACAACCACGGCACCGGGACCGCATACCTGCCGGCCGCTCGCGACCTCGACCGGTCGACCGACCCGTCGGTGCGCGCGTGGCTGGACGGCGCGGAGGAGTTCCTCGCCGGCCGCGGCGAGCAGGTGACGGCCACGACGACCGTCTACTCGGTCAGCAACGACACCGACGGTGACGGGAAGGTCGACCGCCCGCGATGACGGGGGGCGCGACGTCGCCCTCGTCGGGCAGGATCGGCGCGTGAGCCCCGACCCGCTTCCCTACCCGCGGCACTGGGAGGCCGACGTCGTGCTCACCGACGGCGGCACCGCGCACCTGCGACCGATCCGGCCGGACGACGCGGACCGGCTGCGCACCTTCCACGAGGGCCTGTCGAAGGAGACGGTCTACAACCGCTTCTTCGCTTACCGGCCGTCGCTCTCGGACACGGACGTCGCCCGCTTCACGCAGGTCGACCACGACGACCGCGTCGCGCTCGTCGCCACCCTGCGCGACGACCTCATCGGCGTGGTGCGCTACGACCGGCTGCCCGGCACCGCCGACGGGGAGGTGGCCTTCGTCATCGCCGACGCCCACCAGGGACGCGGGCTCGGCGCCGTCCTGCTCGAGCACCTGGCCGCCGCCGCGCGCGAGCGCGGGGTCGAGCGCTTCGTGGCGGACGTGCTGCCCACCAACCGCGCCATGCTGACCGTCTTCCGCAGCGCCGGGTACGAGGTGCGGCGCGACCTCGCGGACGGCTACATCAGCCTCGACTTCCCGATCCGCCCGACGGAGACCTCGCTGGAGGTGATGCGGGCACGGGAGCACCGGGCCGAGGCGCGGTCTGTCCAGCGGCTGCTCGCCCCACGCTCCGTCGCCGTGATCGGCGCGTCCCGCGAGCCCGGTGCACCCGGGCACGAGCTGCTGATGTCCCTGCTGCGCCACGGCTTCCAAGGCCCCGTGTACCCGGTCAACCCTGCCGCCACGTCGGTGTCCGGGATACCGGCGTACGCCGACGTGCGGGCCGTGCCGGACCACGTCGACCTCGCGCTCATCGCCGTGCCGGCTGCCGAGGTGGCCGACGTGGTGCGCGCCTGCGCGATGAAGCGGGTGCGCGGGCTCGTCGTCGTCTCCGGCGGCTTCGGCGAGGCGGGCGAGGAGGGACGGGCCCGGCTGGAGGAGGTCGTGCGGCTGGCCCGCACCGGCGGGATGCGGCTCATCGGGCCGAGCGCCATGGGCGTGGTCAACACCGACCCGGCCGTCCGGCTGCACGCCACCTTCGCCGGCGGTGTGCCCCCGGTGGGGGTCGTCGGCGTGCTGTCGCAGTCCGGCGCGCTGGCCGGCACCTTCTTGGCGCAGGCCGAGCGGCGCGCTCTGGGGCTGTCCTCGTTCGTGTCGATCGGCGACCGCGCCGACGTGTCCGGCAACGACCTGCTCCAGCACTGGCAGGCCGACCCGCGGACCGAGGTCGTGCTGCTGCACCTGCAGGGCTTCGGCAACCCCCGCAAGTTCACGCGGATCGCGCGCCGGCTCGGCCGCACCAAGCCCGTGGTGGCCCTCAAGAGCGGGCACGGCGCGGGCGACGTGGCGGTGGACGCGCTGTTCGCCTCCGCCGGCGTCGTCCGGGTGCGCTCGCTCGGGCAGCTGTTCACCACGGCGCAGCTGTTCGCGCTGCAGCCGCTGCCGCAGGGGCGGCGGGTCGGCATCGTCGGCAACTCCTCGGCGCTGGCCGCCATGGCCGCCGACGCCTGCCGCGAGGCCGGACTGCTGGTGCCCGAGCTGCCGGAGGCCGCACGGCAGCGGCTGCGCGGGCTGACCGCGGCGACCGAGACGGGCAACCCCGTCGACCTCGGGCCCTTCGCCGGGCCGGACGAGCTGCGGTCGGCCCTGGACGTGGTGCTGTCCAGTGGCGAGGTCGACGCGGTGCTGGCCGTCGTGGTCCCGCCGCCGCACGGCCGCGACAGGGAACAGGTCGCCGAGGCGATGGGGGCCGTCCTGCGTGACGCCGGCGGAGGACCGCTCCCGCTGCTGGCCAGCTTCCTGGGCGCCGAGGGCGTGCCGCCTGCCCTGTGCGTGCCGAGCGAGGAGGGAGCGCCCGGGCGCGGCTCCGTCCCGTCGTACGCCTCGCCGGAGTCCGCCGCCCTCGCGCTGTCGCGGGTCGTCCGCTACGCGGAGTGGCGCGCCCGGCCGGAGGGCACCGTCCCCGAGCTCGACCGGGTGGACGTCAAGGCCGCGCGCGCCTCGCTCGCCGGGCTGCCGAAGGACGGCCAGTGGCTCTCCCAGGCGCAGGCCGCGCAGGTGCTGGCGCACGTCGGGATCGACCTCTGGCCGAGCGCGCTCGTCCAGGACGTCGACGCGGCCGTGGCCGCCGCCGAGGAGCTCGGCTGGCCGGTGGCGCTCAAGGCGGCGGACGAGCGCTGGCGCAACCGGCTCGACGTCGGCGCTGTCCGGCTGGGGCTGGCCGACGCCGACGACCTGCGCGCCGCCTGGCGCGGGGTGCAGCAGGCCGCGGGGGAGGGCGCGGCGTTCGTGCAGCCGATGGCCGAGCCCGGGGTCAGCACCGTGGTGCACCTGGTGCAGGACCCGTCCGCCGGGCCGCTGCTCTCACTGCGGCTCGGCGGCGTGGCCGTCGACCTGCTCGTCGACCCGGTGACCCGCACCCTGCCGCTGACCGACCTGGACGCCGCTGAGCTGGTCCGCTCGATCCGCGGCTACGCGCTGCTGACCGGCGCGGCGTCGGGGGAGCCCGCCGACGTGCCGGCGCTCGAGGAGCTGCTGCTGCGGGTCGCGCGGCTGGGCGAGGACGTGCCGGAGGTGGCCGAGCTCGTGCTGGACCCGGTGCTCGTGCAGCGCAGCGGCGCCGTCGCGCTGCACGCCGGCGTGCGGCTCCTCCCGCCGGGGAGCGACCCCGAGCGCGGCCCGCGCCGGCTCGGCACGTCGTACGCCGTGCTGTAGAGCAGGATCAGGACGTGACGAGCCCCGCGCAGCCACCCGGCTGGTACCCCGACCCCACCGGCCAGCCGCAGTCGCGCTACTGGGACGGCATCCAGTGGACCTCCTCCACGCAGTTCGCCGGTGGCGCCGTGCCGAAGGGCAGGAGCAGCGGCGCCGTCGTGGCCCTCGTGGTCGGGTCCGTCCTGCTGGTCCTGCTCCTGCTCGTCGGCGGCCTGCTGGGCCTGCGCACGCTGGCCAGCAACGGGGACGCCGACGCCGTGACGGAGACCGCCACCGGGCCCGGTGACGAGTACGGCACTCCGGAAGCGGTCGGCGTCACCACCGTCGGGCCGTGCCGCTACGGCGTGGACGGCGCACCCGCGCGGCCGGTCTCCCCGCCGACCGAGGCCGACCTCGCGACCAGCGGCACCTACGAGGTCGTCCTGCAGGCCAACGTCGGCCGCGTGGTCTTCGAGGTCGACGCGGCGCGCACGCCCTGCGCGCTGACCAGCCTGCGCGCCCTCGCGCGGGCCGGCTACTTCGACAGCAGTCCCTGCCACCGGCTGACCGCCGCCAGCATCAAGGTGCTGCAGTGCGGCGACCCGACCGGCACCGGCTCGGGCGGGCCCGGGTACGTCTACGGCGACGAGGCGCTCGAGGGCGCGAGCTACCCCCGCGGGACGGTGGCCATGGCCAACCGCGGTCCGGCGACCAACGGCAGCCAGTTCTTCCTGGTGTACGAGGACTCGCAGCTGGCGCCGGACTACACGCCGCTGGGGCGGATCACGACCGGGCTCGACGTGCTGCAGCGCGTCGCCGCGGCCGGCTCGGACGACAGCAACGGGCCGGGCGACGGGCGCCCGCGGACCACCGTCCTGCTGGAGCAGGTCACGGTGCAGCCGCAGTGACCCGGCTCCTCACCGCCGCCCTGACGGCGGCGCTGGTGACGGGCTGCTCCGGCCAGTCCTGCGACGAGCTGGGCGCGCTGCAGGCCGAGCGGGAGGAGCGGCGGGCGGCGCACACCGCCCTGATCGGGACGAGCGCGAGCGACGGGGAGATCGGCGAGGCCGACGACCGGCTGCACGCCTTCGAGCGGCGGGTCTACGACCTCGAGCAGAGCTGCGAACGCCGCTGATCGAGAGGTGTGCGCGAGGGGGGAGTTGAACCCCCACGTCCTTTCGGACACAGCGACCTCAACGCTGCGCGTCTGCCATTCCGCCACTCGCGCGAGTGCACCCGGCGCGTTGCACCGGACTCGGAGGACTGTAGCGAACGTGCGCGCGGGCTAGCGTGCGGCCATGAGCCAGATCAACCCCCAGGACGAGGCCGTCGAGCTGTGCCGGGACCTCATCCGGTTCGAGAGCGTGAACGACGGGACGGGCCGCGGGAAGGGCGAGCGGGAGGCGGCGGAGTACGTCGCCGGCAAGCTCGCCGAGGTCGGCCTGGAGCCGCAGCTGTTCGAGCCGGCTCGCAACCGGACCAGTGTCGTGGCGCGCATCGAGGGCGAGGACCCGAGCCGCGACGCGCTGCTCATCCACGCCCACCTCGACGTGGTGCCTGCCGAGCCCAAGGAGTGGACGTACGACCCGTTCGCCGCCGAGGTCGCCGACGGCGCCATCTGGGGGCGCGGCGCGGTCGACATGCTCGACATGGACGCCATGACGCTGGCCGTGGTGCGGGACCGCCTGCGCACCGGCCGCAAGCCGCCGCGCGACGTGGTGCTCGCCTTCGTCGCGGACGAGGAGGCCGGTGGCGTCTTCGGCGCGCAGTGGCTGGTGGAGCACCAGCCGCAGCTGTTCGAGGGCTGCACCGAGGCGATCAGCGAGGTCGGCGGGTTCTCGCTGTCGGTCAACGACGACCTGCGCCTCTACATGATCGAGACGGCCCAGAAGGGCATGGCGTGGATGCGCCTGACGGCCACCGGCACGGCCGGGCACGGGTCGATGGTCAACGACGACAACGCCGTCACCCGGCTGTGCGAGGCGGTCGCCCGCCTCGGCGCGTACGAGTTCCCGATCCACGTCACCAAGACCGTGCGGGCCTTCCTGGACGAGGTCGGCGACGCCTTCGGCATCGAGCTGGACCCCGACGACATGGCCGGCACCGTCGCCACCCTCGGACCGCTCGCCCGGATCGTCGGCGCCACGCTGCGCGGCACCGCCAACCCGACGATGCTCGACGCCGGCTACAAGCACAACGTGATCCCCGGCCGCGCCTCCGCGATGGTCGACGGCCGCTTCCTGCCCGGCTTCGAGGACGCCTGGGAGCGCGAGCTGGACGAGGCGCTCGGCCCGGACATCGTCCGGGAGTACGTGCACTACGACATCGCGCTGGAGACCGACTTCGAGGGCGCGCTGGTCGAGGCGATGGCCGGCGCGCTCAAGGCCGAGGACCCGGGCGCGCGGGCGGTGCCGTACATGCTCTCGGGCGGCACCGACGCCAAGAGCTTCAGCCGCCTGGGCATGCGGTGCTTCGGCTTCTCGCCGCTGCGCCTGCCCGCCGACCTCGACTTCTCCGGGATGTTCCACGGCGTGGACGAGCGGGTGCCGCTGGACAGCCTGAAGTTCGGCGTCCGGGTGCTGGACCAGTTCCTGGATCGAGCATGAGCTTGGACGCCTGCTAGCTCGGGAGCGGCGGGGCGTACTCGCCGCGCACCCGGCGTCGCACGGTCACCGAGCGCCGGCCGCCCGGGTAGATGCGGTGGCCGAACAGCTCCCAGTCGCCGAACTCGGCGTGGATCGCCAGCACCTGCCGGAGCTTGTCTCGCGGGGTGTCCGGCGCGACCGGAACGACGCGGTACTCGTACGTCACGCCCTCAGTCTTCCAGGTCCTCCGACGACCAGCGCGGCATCCGCTCCGGGTAGCCGAGCTGGGGCGCCGAGACGTCGTCCAGCGCGGACCGGATCTCCGGCGGCAGCTCGACCTGCTCGGCCGCCAGTGACGCCTGCAGCTGGGCCGAGGTGCGGGCACCCACGACCGGTGCGACGACGCCGGGCCGGTCCCGCACCCAGGCCAGGGCGACGGCGACGGGGGAGACCCCCAGACCGTCCGCAGCGGTGAGCACGGCGTCGACCACGTGCGAGGCCCGCTCGTCCAGGTACGGCGCGACGAAGCCCTTGAAGTGCTCGGTCGCGCCGCGGCTGTCCGCGGGCGCCCCGTTGCGGTACTTGCCCGTCAGCACGCCGCGGCCGAGCGGCGACCAGGGCAGCAGCCCCACGCCCAGCTCCATCGCCGCCGGCACGACCTCGCGCTCGATCCCGCGCTGCAGCAGGGAGTACTCGACCTGGTTGCTCAGCAGCGGCGCCCGCCGCAGCGCGCTCTGCCAGGAGGCGGTCGCCGCCAGCTGCCAGCCGCAGAAGTTGGAGACGCCGGCGTAGCGGACGCGGCCGGAGGAGACAGCGGTGTCCAGCGCCGCCATCGTCTCCTCCCACGGCGTCACCGGGTCCCAGTCGTGCAGCTGCCACAGGTCGACGTGGTCTGTGCCGAGGCGCTCCAGGGAGGCGTCGAGCGCCGACAGCAGGTGGCCGCGGCTGGTCCCGCGACCCATCGGACCCGGCCCGGTGACGCCGTTCGCCTTGGTCGCCAGCACCACCTCGTCGCGCGGCACGACGTCGGACAGCAGCCGGCCGACCACCCGCTCGCTCTCGCCGTCGGCGTAGACGTCGGCAGTGTCGACCAGCGTCCCGCCGGCCTCGCGGAAGGCGATCAGCTGCGCGGCGGCGTCGTCCTCGTCGGTGTCCCTGCCCCAGGTCATCGTGCCGAGGGCGAGGCGGGAGACGACCAGGCCGCTGCGGCCGAGATGACGCTGCTTCACGCCGCGGACGCTAGTGCGGAAGGCGGTCGATACCCTGCCGCCACACCGACTCTTGGGGGACGCAGTGAAGCTCGGCCTGAACCTCGGCTACTGGGGCGCCGGCAACGACGCCGACAACCTCGCGCTTGCCAAGGAGGCCGACGACCTCGGCTTCGACGTGGCCTGGGTGGCCGAGGCGTACGGCTCCGACGCACCGACGGTGCTGGCCTTCGTCGCGGCGCAGACTCAGCAGATCGACATCGGCTCGGCCATCTTCCAGATCCCTGGCCGCACGCCGGCCAACTGCGCGATGACCGCTGCGACCCTGGACACGCTGTCCGGCGGGCGCTTTCGGCTCGGCCTCGGCGTCTCCGGCCCGCAGGTGTCCGAGGGCTGGCACGGCGTCCGCTTCGACAAGCCGCTGGCCCGCACGCGGGAGTACAGCGACATCGTGAAGCTCGCGCTGTCCCGCCAGAAGGTGCGGTACGACGGCCAGCACTACGTGCTCCCGCTCCCGGACGGCCCCGGCAAGGCGCTCCAGCTCACCGTGCACCCGGTCCGCGAGCACATCCCGATGTACCTGGCTGCCGTCGGCCCGAAGAACCTCGAGCTGTCCGGCGAGCTGTTCGACGGCTGGCTGGCGATCTTCTACTCGCCGGACTTCGCCAAGGACCAGCTCGGCTCCATCGAGGCCGGCCGGGCCAAGGTCGGCAAGACGCTCGACGGCTTCGACGTGGTGCCGACCGTCCCGATCGTCGTCGGCGACGACCCCAGGGCCTGCGCTGACCCGATCCGCTGGTACGCCGCGCTCTACGTCGGCGGGATGGGCAGCCGGGAGAAGAACTTCTACAACCAGCTCGCCTCCCGGATGGGCTACGAGGACGCCGCGAAGACGGTCCAGGACCTCTACCTGGACCGCAAGTACGACGAGGCCGCCGCCGCCGTGCCGTACGAGTTCCTCGACCAGACCGCGCTGCTCGGGCCGAAGGAGCGCATCGCCGAGGGCATGCAGGCGCTGGCCGCCTCGGGCGTCACGACGCTGACCCTGTCGCCGTTCACCGGCACGCTGGACGAGCGCAAGGCCACCCTGCGCACCGCGATCGAGGCGCTCGAGCTCGCCGGCGTCGGAGGCTGACCCCGCTCCAGGCGGTCGCGCTGGGAGCCGTCCAGGGCGTGGCTGAGGTCGTCCCGGTGTCCTCCAGCGCGCAGCTCGTGCTGCTGCCGTGGCTGGCCGGGTGGTCGCCGCCCGAGGACCGCACGACCTTCGGGGCGGCGCTGCACGCCGGCTCATGCGTCGGGATCTGCTGGGCGCTGCGGCGCGAGCTGCGGGCGCTGACGGTCCGGGAGCTGGCCGTGCTCGCGGCGGTGTCCATCCCCG
>JAOPWK010000249.1 GCA_025965735.1 Frankiales bacterium | reverse complement strand
ATCGCCATCGCCATCGCCATCGCCATCGCCATCGCCATCGCCATCGCCATCGCCATCGCCATCGCCATCGCCATCGCCATCGCCGCCGTTGCAGCTGTTGCCCTGGCCACTGGTGTTCAGGCCGGCGCCAGCCGCCCCGCCGCGCCCTGCACCGTTGCCGCAATTGCCCCTTTCGGCACCGACAACCACCCCTCCGCCCTGGCCATCAGGTGGGCGTACGGCCGCGTTCGCAGCTGCACCGAAGAACGACATGAAGAGGAGCATTGCCGCGACGCCGCTGACTCCTAGCCGCCGCAGCAGACGACCGTTCAGACGGGAAGGTGCGTCAGGGGCAGCTGGGACGCGCGAGTTCTGGTTCACACCGGTTCCATCCGTCGAGTGCCTTGTGCAGGTCGTTGTCGACGGGCCGGTCTCGCCTCTGGCTCCCCGAGCGGTCTAGGCGACCGCGTGTCTCCGTGCGCCGGTGAGGGCGTCGGTGAGGACCGCTCGGATCAGCGCCTCCCGCCGGTCACCCAGTGGTGACCCGGCAGGTCGTGCCGTACGTGACCAAGCGTGATCTCCACGCGCCCGCAACACATCATCCTTTCGGTCGGGATCGATCGACCGAAAGGATGCAGGACCGGACAGAAGGTCAGGCCTCAAAGGCCAGCCACCACAGCAGGGCGGTGACGGAGAGTCCGTCCTGCACCTCGCCGGCAGCCACCAGCCGGCGCACCTCCGCAGCAGGCACCCACTCCACCCGCGACGACTCCCCCGGGTCGGACGGCTCCCCCACGTAGGAGGCACCGGAGGCGAGGAACAGCTCGAAGCGCTGGTCGGACAGCCCGTTGCTCGGGTGGTACCCGTGCAGCCGGCGCAGCGGCCCGGGGCGCCAGCCGGTCTCCTCGAGCACCTCGCGGGCGGCAGCCGCGGGCAGCGACTCATCGACGTCGACGCCGCCGGCCGGGACCTCCCAGCCCCAGGTGCCGGTGATGAACCGGTGCCGGTACAGCAGCAGCACGCCGGCAGGACCGACGACGACGGTCCCCACCGCCGGCCGCGGCGAGCGCACCACGTGGTGCTCGAAGCGGGCACCGTCCGGGATCTCGACGTCCACCAGGTCGAGGCCGACCCAGTCGCTGGAGTAGACGGGACGCGAGCCGTGCACCATCCACTCCACGCGAGGAAGGCTAGGCGGAGACGGGCTGCTCCGGGATGTCCGCGTCGGCCATGGCGATCGTCTTCTCGACCTCCTGGCGGCGCACGAGCAGCTCGCGCTTCTCCATGTCGATGAGCTCGGCGAGGTCCTCGTCCTGCTTCATCAGCCCGGCGAGGTCGACACCGGCCATGTCCAGCACGCCCATGTCGGCGAAGGCGTTCTGCACCTTCGGGCCGAACAGGCCGATGTCCTTGACGCACGGGGCGATCCGACTGAACAGCAGCGACTGGAACAGCTTGAAGTACTGGGAGTTCTCGACCGACCTCATCGACTCCTCGACGTCGAAGCCGAGGTTCGCCCACACCTCTTGCTGGCGGAAGCGGTCGCGCATGAGATAGCAGCCCTCGACGACGAACTGCTCGCGCTCGTCCTTCTCCTTGCTGGACAGCTGCGCGTAGTAGTCGCGCAGCGCGAGCCGTCCGAAGGCGACGTGGCGGGCCTCGTCCTGCATGACGTACGCCAGGATCTGCTTCGGGAGCGGCTTGTCGGTCATGTCGCGCAGCAGGCCGAAGGCGGCGAGCGCCAGCCCCTCGATGAGGACCTGCATCCCGAGGTAGGGCATGTCCCAGCGGCTGTCGGACAGCGTGTCGTCGAGCAGCGCCTTGAGGTGCTCGTTGATCGGGTACAGCAGGCCGACCTTCTCCTGCAGGAACCGGGCGTAAGTCTCGGCGTGGCGCGCCTCGTCCATGGTCTGGGTCGCGGCGTAGAACTTCGCGTCCAGGTCCGGCACCGACTCCACGATCTTGGCCGAGCAGATCATCGCGCCCTGCTCGCCGTGCAGGAACTGGCTGAACTGCCACGACGTCATGTGCTGCTTGAGCTCACCGACCGCCTTGCGGTCGTCCTTGATCTTGTCCCACTGCGGCGTGCCGTAGATGGCGATCGTCTCGTCGGGCAGGCCCAGGACGTCCATCGGGTCGACCTCGATGTCCCAGTCGATGCGGTGCACCTGGTCCCAGTGCTTGTCCTTGCCCTTCTGGTACAGCGACAGCAGGCGGTCGCGCCCGTCGTCGTACTCCCAGGTGAAGCGCGAGGCGCCCTGCATCTCCACGTCCCACGTCGCGTGCTCCGCGGGGATCGTGTACAGCGGGTGGGTGCTCATGCGGGGCCTCCGGGCAGCAGCGAGTCGACGAGTCGGGCGATGTCGGCGGCGACCTGGTCAGGACGGCCGCCGGGCAGGACGAGGTGGGACAGCGTCAGCCGGTTCACGGCGTCGGCGACGAGCAGCACGGTCTCGGCCGGCAGCGCGGGCCAGTGCTCCGAGAGGTACGAGGCGCAGCGCTCCCGCGCGGCGGCCAGCAGGGCGTCGGAGCGGGTGGTGAGGAACGGCAGCAGGCCGCCCGAGTCGTCGGTGAGCACCGCCTTGAGCAGTGGGTTGCCGGTCGCCTCGCGCAACGTGAACTCGGTCGCCGCACCGACGGCCTCGCCCGGGCTGCCCTCGTGGCCGACCATCGCAGCCTCGGCGCCCTCCATGTAGCGGGCCGCCTCGCGCATCGCGAGCGCCTCGGCGAGGGCGTCCTTCGAGCCGAACTCGTAGTACAGCGTCTGACGGCTCACGCCGGCCGAGCGCGCCACGTCGGCCATCCGCAGCCGGCTCCACTCTGCGCCGGACAGCACCGCGTCAGCGGCGGCGTCCAGCAGCAGGTCGCGGGTCGTGTGCACCCGGTCACATTGACATAGATCGCGATGGTGTCAAGACACCTGGAGCGTCGGCGTCAGAGACCGGAGGGGGCGCCGCGCACCACGACCACCCGATCGGTCTTGCGCAGCTTGACGTCCTGGTTGGTGTTGAACATCTGCGTCTCGCCTTCGCGGATGATCGCGACGACCAGGTCGCGGGTGGCTCGCGGCGTCAGCCCGACCTCCTCGCGCAGCACCTCCCGCTCCGTCAGCTCCAGCCCGGCGCCCGGCACGAGCAGGTCCTCGAAGATGGCCCCGGTGGTCGGGCTGGACGCCGCCACGCCGAGCAGCCGCCCCGCCGCCTCGGAGGAGACGACGACGCCGTTGGCGCCGCCCTCGCGCAGCAGCGGGGCGTTCTCGGACTCCCGCACCGCCGCCACGACGTAGGCGTCCGGGTTGTGCCGCCGCACGGTGAGCGTGACGAGGACGGCAGCGTCGTCGCGCGGCACGGCCACGATGACCCGCTTGGCCGTCTCGACCTCGGCGCGACGCAGCACGTCGGCGCGGGTGCCGTCGCCGTTGATGGCGGCGATGCCGTCCTCGCCGGCGTCGGCGATGTGGTCCGGGTCGTTGTCGACCGCCACGATGGTGTCCTTGTCGACCCCGTCGTCGAGCAGGGCGCGCACGGCGCTGCGCCCCTTCGTGCCGTACCCGACGACGACGGTGTGGCCGTTCAACTTGGACCTCCAGCGGTTCTGCCGCAGCTGCTCGCGGGTGCGCTGCGTGAGCACCTCGAGGGTCGTGCCGACCAGGATGATGAGGAACAGGATGCGCAGCGGCGTGATGACCAGGACGTTGATCAGCCGCGCCTCCTGGCTGACCGGCGTGATGTCGCCGTAGCCGGTCGTGGAGAGCGTGACGGTCGCGTAGTAGAGCGAGTCCAGGAAGGTCATGGCCCCGACGTCGTCGAGGTCGCGGTAGCCGTCGCCGTCCAGGTACACCACCGTCGCGACCAGCAGCAGCACGGCCAGCGCAATGACGACGCGCTGCAGGACCGCGCGGACCGGCCCGACCTCGGACTGCGGCAGGACGATCGCGGCGGTGGCCCGGCCGGCCGAGCGCGCCTCGGGTGGACGGGTCGCCTTGGGGAGCAGCTTCACAGCAGCTTCGCGAACCGCTCGGCGGCCTCGCGCTCACCGGCCACCACGAGCAGGTCGCCCGTCGACACGTGGGTGGCCGCGGTCGCGTAGGTGAAGCTGCCGCCGGACGGCTTGACGCACACCACCGTCACCCCGTGCTCGTCGCGCACCCTCGACTCCCCCAGCGTCTTCCCGACGAGGTCCTGCGGCGCGACGGTCTCGACCAGCGCGAACGTCTCGTCCAGCTCCACGTAGTCGACCATGCGGCCGGTCACCATGTGCGCGACCCGGCCGCCCATGTCGTGCTCCGGGAAGACGACCCGCGTCGCACCCACCCGCTCGAGGATCCGGCCGTGCGCCTGGGTCATCGCCTTGGCCCAGATGTGCTCGATGCCGAGGTCCACCAGGACCGCGGTGGTCAGGATGCTCGCCTCCATGTCGGCGCCGATGGCGACGACGGCGCGGGTGAAGTCGGCGGCGCCCAGCTGGCGGAGCGCCTCCTCGCTGGTGCTGTCCGCCTCGACGACCGAGGTGAGCCGGCTGGACCAGTACTGCACCCGCTTCGGGTCGCCGTCCACGGCCAGCACCTCGTGGCCGAGCCCGACGAGCGTCTCGGCGAGCGCAGCGCCGAAGCGGCCGAGGCCGACGACGAGGACCGGGTCGACCGGCTTCTTCCTAGCCAACGATCGGTCGCTCCTCCGGGAGGCGGTACAGGGTCGGGCGCGAACGCAGTGCGAGCGCCGAGGCGAGGGTGATCGGCCCCAGTCTGCCCACGAACATCAGCCCGATGAGCAGCACCTGCCCCGCGGCCGGCACGTCGGCCGTGATCCCGGTCGACAGGCCGACGGTCGCGAACGCCGAGACCACCTCGAACAGCACCGCGTCCAGCGCCTCCCCCGTCAGCACGAGGAGCAGGACCGTCCCCGACATCACCAGGCCGACGCCGGCCAGCGCGACGGTCAGCGCCTGCCGCTGCACCTCCCGCGGCAGCCGCCTGTTCGCCACCTCCACCTCCGGCGTGCCGCGCACCTCGGCCAGCATCACGAACGCCAGCAGCGCGAACGTCGTCACCTTGATGCCGCCGGCCGTGCTCGCCGGCCCACCGCCGATGAACATGAGGATGTCCGTCACCAGCAGCGTCGCCGGTTCCGCCTCCGCGTAGTCGATGCTGTTGAAGCCTGCGGTGCGCGGCATCACGCCGAGGAAGAAGCCGGCGACGAGCTTGGCCGGTACGCCGAGCTGGCCCAGGGTCCCGTCGTTCGACCACTCCAGCGCAGTGACGGCGAGCGGCCCTGCGACGAGCAGCAGCAGCGTGGTCCAGACGACCAGGCGCGTGTGCAGCGTCCAGTCCCGCGGTCGGCCGAGCTCGCGCCGCAGCTCGTAGAGGACGGGGAAGCCCAGGCCGCCGGCGATGACCGCCAGGCACAGCGTGAGACTGATGACCGGGTCGTCGACGAAGCCGATCATGTTGTCGCTGTAGAGGGCGAACCCGGCGTTGTTGAAAGCCGACACCGCGTGGAAGAGCCCGAGGTACGCCGCGCGGCCGACCGGCTCGTCGTACGCCACGAGCCAGCGCAGGAAGAGCACCACCGTCGCGATGGCCTCGAAGAACAGCGTGAAGCCGATGACGGACAGCAGCACCCGGCGGACGTCCCCCAGCCCGAGCGCCTTGGTCTCGGCCGCCGCCGTCATCCGGGTGCGCAGGCCGAGCCGCCGGAACACGAGCAGTCCCAGCAACGACGCCAGCGTCATGATGCCGAGCCCGCCCACCTGGATCGAGCCCAGCACGACCAGCTCGCCGAAGGTGCTGAAGTGCTCGGGGGTGTCCAGCACGACCAGCCCGGTCACGCAGACGGCCGACGTGGCGGTGAACAGCGCCGCGAGCGGACGCGTGCCGTCGCCCGACTGGGTGGCGATCGGCAGGCTCAGCAGCACGGCGGACAGCAGCACGGCCACGGCGAAGCCGGTGACCACCGCGCGCCCCGGGGTCGCCAGGAGGGCGCGCAGGGCGCGTCCGGATGAGCGGGGGCCGGGCACTCGGCGAGACTAGGGCTCGCCCCACGCACAGGAGGACGCCGTGACCCAGCACGACCTCGACGACCGGCCGGGCGACCCGGTGGTGGTCGGGACGTGGCTGGGTGCGCCCGCCCGCTCCTACGCGCGGCGGCCCGCCACCGTCCTCGACGTGCTGGACCGGGCGGTACGGCGCTGGCCGACGGCGGTCGCCTTCGTCGACGTCGACGGCACGACGGTGACGTACGAGGAGTTCGCCGCACGGGTGGAGACGGCAGCCGCGGCGCTGCACGCACGTGACCTCCCGGGGCGCGCCTCGGTAGCCGTCGCGTCGGGCAACACGCTGGACCTCGCCGTGGCGGTGTTCGCCTGCGCACGAGCAGGTCTCGTCATGGTCGGCCTCAACACCCGGCTCGCCCCGCCGCAGTGGGCCTACATGCTGGAGCACTCGCGCGTGCAGCTGTCGCTGGCGAGCGCGCCGTTCCTGGACGCGCTGCCCGGAGCGCTGCCGCTGGCCGACGTCCTGCGCGAGGGCGAGCCGCGGCGTTGGGCCTACCGCCCGGAGGAGCAGCCGCCGCAGGACGCGACGTACGCCGTCGTCTACACCTCCGGCACCACCGGCAAGCCCAAGGCCTCGCAGGTGGTCCACCGCTGCTCGGTGCACTCCGGCATGAGCTACCAGCGGGTGCTGCAGCTGACGCCCGACGACGTCACCGCCGTGCTCTTCCCGATGTACTACATCTCGGCGATGCACGCGCACGTCGTGCCGGCCATGCTCGCCGGCGCGAGTTGCGTCCTGGTCGACACGGCGTCTCCCCGGGAGTACGTCGAGCTGCTCGCCCGGCACCGCGTGACGTGGGCGTACGCCGTGCCCTCCTGGTGGCGACTGTGCCTGCGGGTCAACGGGTTCGCCGATCTGCCGGCACTGGCCCGGCTCGCCGCCGGGGGTGCGCCCTTCCCCTCGGACCTGCAGGCCGGCCTGCGGGAGCGCTTCCCCGACGTGCAGCTGTTCGACGTGTACGGCCTGTCCGAGACCCACTCCCCCGGCTGTATCGCGACCGACGAGGACCTGCGCGCACGGCCGGGCAGCGTCGGCCGGCCGCTGGACTGCATGGAGGCGGAGGTCCGCGACGACGACGGGACGCCGCTCGCCGCCGGACGCCCGGGCCAGCTGTGGCTGCGCGGCTCGCTGGTGACCACCGGCTACGCGAACGACCCGGAGGCGACAGCTCAGGCGATCGTGGACGGCTGGTTCGACACCGGTGACGTGGCGCGCATCGACGAGGACGGCCGGGTCACGGTGCTCGACCGCACCAAGGACATGATCAACCGGGGTGGTACCAAGATCTTCTCGGCCGAGGTCGAGGAGCTGCTGCGGCAGCACCCGGCCGTGGAGGACGCCGCGGTCGTCGGCATGCACGACGCCCTCGCGGGTGAGGCGGTGGCGGCTTTCCTGGTCCTCGCGTCGCCGCTGACGCCGGGCGAGGTACGGGCGTGGGTGCGGGAGGGGATGGCCGACTACGCCGCGCCGAAGGTCGTCGAGGTGGTGGACGCGCTGCCGCGCAACGCGGTCGGCAAGACCGACAAGCAGGAGCTGCGCTCCCGGCTCGGGGCCGGACCGCCGGAGCCCGGGCCGGTGCCGCCCCAGGACGTGGAGGGGGCTGCCGCGCTGCACGCGCTGGCCGAGCCCAGGCGCGCGCACCTGGTGAAGCTGCTGCTGGACCGGCAGCTGCCGGTGCGCGACCTCGTGGCGCTGACCGGGATGGCGCAGCCGCTGGTCTCGCACCACCTGCGGGTGCTGCGCGAGGCGGGGCTGGTCGACAGCTCGGTGCGCGCCAACCTCACCGTCTACCGGCTGAGGCCCGACGTCCTCTTCGAGCTCTCCGAGCGGCTGCGGTCGATGGGCGAGCGCGCCGCCGGCACCGCTCGCACGACGCCCTGGTGAACGTAGGGTCCCCCGGGTGCTGCACCACTTCTACGGCGGCGAGCGCCGAGCAGGCCTGAGCGACGCCACCACCCCGGTCCTCGATCCGGCGACGGGCCAGCAGTACGACCAGGCGCCGGTCGCCGGCCCCGCGGACCTGGACGCCGCCTTCGCCGCAGCGCGCAAGGCGTTCCCGTCGTGGCGGGACACGCCGCCAGGTGTACGGGCCGGGATGCTGCTGCGCCTGGCCGACCTGCTCGAGCAGCGCACCGAGGCCTTCGTGGAGGCCGAGTGCCGCAACACGGGCAAGCCGCGCGCCGCGATGCTCGCGGAGGTGCCGCACGTCGTCGACGTCGTCCGCTTCAGCGCCGGCGCCTCACGCGTGCCCGACGGCATCGCGGCGGGCGAGTACGTCGCGGGCCACACCAGCGTGCTGCGCCGCGAGCCGGTCGGCGTCGTCGCGCAGCTGACGCCCTGGAACTACCCGCTGATGATGGCGACCTGGAAGTGGGCGCCGGCGGTCGCGGCGGGCAACACCGTCGTCCTGAAGTCCGCGGAGACGACGCCCGTCACGCCGCTGATGCTCGCCGAGCTGGCCGCGGAGGTGCTGCCCCCTGGCGTCCTCAACGTGCTGTGCGGCGACCGGGGCACGGGGCGCGCGATGGTCGAGCACCCGGTGCCGGCGATGGTGGCGCTGACCGGGTCGGTGCGCGCCGGCCGCGAGGTCATGGCGTCGGCCGCCGCCACGGTGAAGCGGCTGCACCTCGAGCTGGGCGGCAAGGCGCCTGTGCTCGTCTTCGACGACTGCGACCTCGACGTGACGGTGCAGGGCCTGCTGGACATCGGCTACTACAACGCCGGCCAGTCCTGCACCGCTGCGACCAAGGTCCTCGCCACGCCGGGCGTGCACGACGAGCTGGTCGCGCGGCTGGCCGCGGGTGCGCAGGCGCTGCAGCCGGGACCGAGCGGGTACTTCGGCGCGCTCAACAACGCCGACCAGCTCGCCCGCGTCGCCGGGCTCGTGGAGCGGAGGGGTACGCACACGGAGGTCGTGGCGGGCGGGGCCCCGCTCGAGCGGGACGGCTTCTGGTACCCCGCCACCGTCGTCGCCGGGGTGCGGCAAGGGGACGAGATCGCCCGTGAAGAGGTCTTCGGGCCGGTCATCACCGTGCAGCGCGTGGCCGACGAGCAGGATGCGCTGGCCACCGCCAACGACACGTTGTACGGCCTGGCGGCGAGCGTCTGGACCACCGACGCGGCGCGCGCGCAGCGGGCGGCGCGAGCACTGGACTTCGGTGCCGTCTGGGTCAACTGCCACTCCGTGCTGGCGACCGAGATGCCGCACGGCGGCTACGCCTCCTCGGGCTTCGGCAGTGACCTGTCGGCGTACTCGCTGCGCGACTACACGCGCCTCAAGCACGTGCTCACCCGGCTCTGACGGTCATCAAGCGGCGTTGATGACGATGGCCTACCCTGGCGTCCCCTGACCCGGAGGCCGTTCGCATGACCCGCATTGCCGTCTGCGGTGGCGTCTACTCCAACCCGTACGCGCTGCGGGCCTTCGTCGAGGACGCACGCGCTCGCGGAGCCCAGCAGCTGTACTGCCTGGGCGACCTCGGCGGCTACGGCGCCGAACCCGACGCGGTCTGGCCGCTGCTGGTCGACCACGACGTCACCGTCGTCGCCGGCAACTACGACGTCGCTGTCGGCCGCGGCGACACCGACTGCGGCTGCGGCTACTCCGATCCGCGGGACAACGAGTTCGCGCAGCTCATGTACGACTACACGCTGGCCCACACCAGCCGCGACTACGCGCAGTGGATGACGACGCTGCCCACCGAGCGGCGCTTCTCCCAGGACGGCGTCGACGTGCACCTCGTGCACGGCTCCACCCTCGCGCTCAACGACTTCTGGTGGGAGTCGCTGTCGGACGAGCAGCACGCACTGCGCGTGCAGGAGTCCGGCGCTGACCTCGTGATGTGCACCCATTCGGGCCTGCCCTGGCAGAAGCAGGTCGGCGACACCCTCGTGGTGAACGTCGGCGTGCTCGGCCGTCCGGCCAACGACGGGCGCCGCGAGGTCTGGTACGCCCTGGTCGACCTCGACGACGGCCGGACCACCGCCGAGCTCGTCCCGCTGGCCTACGACTGGGAGGCGCAGGCCGCCTCGATGCGCGCGGGCGGGCTGCCCGAGGCGTTCGTCGAGACCGTGGAGACCGGCTGGTGGACGACCTGCCTGGAGATCGTGCCGCCGTACGAGCGGAGCCTGGGCCGGTACCAGCTGTACCGCTCGGCGCTGCCGGACGGCTTCGAGCAGGAGCAGGTCTCCTGGGCGGACGCGCCCGACGTCGCCGACGACGGCCTGCCGGTCGTGCCGCTGTTCGGCTCGCCGCTGTTCCCGCCACGGCTTTGGCTCTACACGAACTTCCACTGCAACCTCGCCTGCTCGTACTGCTCGGTCGCCAGCAGCCCGCAGGCGCGCAAGCGGTCGGTCGGGCTGGAGCGCGTCAAAGCGCTGGTCGACGAGGCCGTCATGGAGGGCTTCACCGAGGTCTACATGACCGGTGGCGAGCCGTTCCTCGAGCCCGACATCGTGGAGATGGTGCTGTACGCGACCGAGCGGCTCGACGTCGTGCTGCTCACGAACGGGATGCTCTACCAGGGCTACCGGCTCGAGCAGCTCAAGCGCCTGGCGGGACGTGGGCGACTGGTGCTCCAGACTTCGATCGACGCCGCGAGCGCCGAGGGCCACGACCGCAACCGCGGCAGGGGCTCCTGGCAGAAGGCCATGGACGGGCTGCGGGTCGCCAAGGACCTCGGCCTGCCGGTCCGCGTGGGCATGACCGTGACGCCGGACAACGCACACGAGGTCGAGCCGCTGCGCGCGCTCGTCGCCGGCATGGGCATCGTCGGCAGGGACTTCGCCGCGCGACCGCTCGTGGCGCGCGGCTTCTCCGACGAGGGCGCCGAGATCTCCGACCTCAACACCGTCCCGGAGCTGGCGGTCACCGCCGACGGCGTGCACTGGCACCCGGCCGGAGCGGACGTCGAGACCAGCCCCGACATGCTGCTCGCGCGGCACGCCTCGGCCGACCACTGGGTGCCGCTGTCCGAGGGCAAGCGCCTGGCCGTCCAGCGCTTCCTCACCCTCCGCCGGGCGGACGGCAGCCTGCCGCTCGTCTACAACTGCGCTGTCTAGGCGCCCACCTCCACCGGAGAACGATGTCCCCTGCCCCCGCCCGTCTCCTGCCCGCGGTCCTCGCCGCGGCCGCCCTCGCCCTCACCGCCTGCGGCGGCGCCGCGGACACCGCCGCGAGCGAGGAGCGCCCCACGCTGCGCTTCGCTGTCGGGCCCTTCCTGCCGAGCGCCACCGACACCCAGGCCGCCTACGAGCCGTTCTTCAAGGCGGTCGCCGAGAAGCTCGGCGCCGACTACGAGCTCGAGGTCAGCAGCGACTACGCCGGCCTGGCCGTCTCTCTCGCCAGCGGGAAGACCGACATGGCGTGGATGGGGCCGTTCGGCTACGTGCTCGCGGCCGACAAGGGCGGCGCCGAGGCGATCGCCACGGTGGAGTACGACGGCAAGCCGGTCTACCACTCGATCGTCGTCGCGCCGAAGAACACCAAGGTCAAGGACTACCCGCGCGACGCCAAGGGCCTGCGCATGAGCTTCGCCGAGGCGGCTTCCACCTCCGGCTGGCTGATCCCGACCTTCCTGCTGAAGAAGGAGGGGATCGACCCCAAGACCTACTTCGACTACAGCGAGGGCGCCGCGCACCCGGCCCAGGAGACGGCCGTCGCCACCGGCAAGGTCGACCTGGCCACCGACTTCGACCGCAACCGCAACGCGATGATCGAGGCCGGCACCATCAAGGCCGAGGACAGCGTGATCGTGTGGACCTCGCCCGACCTGCCGAACGACGCGATCGCGGTGCGCAAGGACCTGGACGCCGACCTGGTGGCCGACCTCGAGGAGGCCGTCCTGTCGATCGAGCACGACGGCGCCGAGAACGGCCTGCTGCCCAGGCACTACACGGGCTTCGTCGAGTCCACCGAGTCGACCTACGAGCTCATCATCGAGGCCGCGCGCGACCTGGGCCGGATCAAGTAGGTGACGGACGTGCAGGCCCGGCCCGGCACGGGGCTCGCCCCCGCGCCGGTCCGTCCTGCGCGTCCGCTGCCGCAGCGGGTGCTGCGGTGGCTGCTCGCCGCCGTGGCCGTGGCCGGCTTCATCGGCTGCCTGCGGCTGGCCGACGTCGACCCGGTCGAGCTCGCCGAGGGCCTGCCGACGATGGCAGGCTGGATCGGCCAGGCCTTCCCGCCGTCGACGGAAGGCCTGTCGACGCTGCTCGTCCGAGCGGCGGAGACCGTCGCCATCGCCGTCGTGGGAACCGCTTTCGCGGTCGTGCTCGCGCTGCCGCTCTGCGTGCTGGCCGCCCGCACCACGACGCCGAGCGGCTGGGTGCGCCTGCCAGTACGCCTGTTCCTCAACGGCCTGCGCGGCGTCGATGCGTTCGTCTTCGCGCTGCTGTTCGTGGCCGCCGTTGGACTCGGCCCGTTCGCCGGCGTGCTGGGGATCGCCCTGCACACGTGGGGATCCATGGGCAAGCTGTTCAGCGAGAGCATCGAGGCGCTGCCCGGCGGGCCGCTGGAGGCCGCCGAGCTGACCGGCGCCAGCCGGCTGAAGACCAGCAGCTACACGCTGCTGCCGGACGTGCTGCCGAGCATCAGCTCGATCGGGCTCTACCTGCTGGAGTTCAACATCCGGGCCTCGACAGTGCTCGGCGTCGTCGGCGCCGGCGGCATCGGCCAGGAGCTGAAGAACTCCGTCGACCTGCTGGCCTTCCCGCGCCTGGCGACGATCCTCATCGTCATCCTCGTGATGGTCACGGCTGTCGACCAGCTCTCGGCGCGGCTGCGCAAGGCGCTGGCGTGACCGCCCTCGCCGTCCGCGGGCTGACGCACGCCTACGGCGGCGTGCCGGTGCTGCGCGCCGTCGACCTGTCCGTGTCCCCGGGGGAGGTGGTCGCGGTCGTCGGGCCGTCCGGCGCCGGGAAGACCACGCTGTTCCGCTGCCTCACCCAGCTGGTGCGCGCCGACGCGGGCACCCTCGAGCTGTTCGGGACCGATCTGCAGCAGGCGCAGGGGAAGTCGCTGCGGCTGGCTCGCCGGGACCTCGGCCTGGTCTTCCAGTCCTACAACCTCGTACGCCGGCTCACCGCGATGCAGAACGTCCTCGTCGGGCGGCTCGCGGACGTGCCTGCTTGGCGCGTGCTCCTGCGCCGCTTCCCCGCCGCGGACGAGGCCCTGGCCGCGGCGTGCCTGGACCAGGTCGGGCTGCTGCCGTACGCCCACACCCGCGCCGACCGCCTGTCCGGCGGCCAGCAGCAGCGCGTCGCGATCGCCCGCGTCCTGGCCTCGCGGGCAAGGGTCGTCCTGGCGGACGAGCCGGTCGCCTCGTTGGACCCGGCGTCAGCGGCCTCGGTGCTGACGGCCCTGCGGTCGCTGGCCACCGACCACGGCAAGGCCGTCGTCTGCTCGCTGCACCAGGTGGACCTCGTCGCCGGCTTCGCCGACCGAGTGGTCGGGCTGCGCGACGGCCGCGTCGTGCTGGACGTACCCGTCTCGCAGTTCGACCCGGCGGCGGCGAGCGCCCTCTACGCCCGGGCCGGCTGAGGGACGGACAGGACACCGCGCAGCGCTTCGAGCTGCTCGGGGACCACGGCGTACCAGATGTTCACGCCGCGCTTGCTCGCGGTGACCAGGCCCGCGTCGCGCAGCACCTTGAGGTGGTGGCTCACGGTCGGCTGGCTCTTGCCGACGGGCTCGACGAGGTCGCACGCGCAGACCTCCCCGTCGTCCGCGGTGGCCAGCAGGGACAGCAGGCGCAGCCGCACGGGATCCCCGAGGGCCTTGAACGCCTCGGCCAGCAGGGCCGCGTCGGGTGCGGCGATCTCGTCACGGGACAGCGGCGTGCAGCACTGCGAGACGTCCAGGACCATGCATCGACAGTACTCGATGTGACGGCGTTACTGCGGGCCGAGCGCGGGACACGGCAGGATGCTCAGGTGGACCGCGACGGCTGGATGACCCTGCTCGACCTCGAAGAGGACGAGGTGCCCCGCCTGCTCGTGCTGGAGGGCACCTGGTGGCGCCAGAAGGCCCTGGACACGCGCCTTCCGCTGCTGACCGAGGTGCGCGAGCTGGGCATGCCGGACCTGTGGCACGGCTGGTACGGCGACCTGCCTGTGGCGTACTGCCCGGCCTACGGCTCGCCCCGTGCCGTGGAGCCGGTGCACGTGCTCGGCACCATCGGGACGCCGAACGTCGTGCAGATCGGCTCCTGCGGCAGCCTGCAGCCGGAGATCCGCACGGGTGACATCGTGCTGTCCGAGCGGGCGCTCATCGGCGAGGGCGCGTCGCAGTACTACGGCGGAAAGGGGTTCGCCGAGGCGAACCTCGGCCGCGTCACCCGGGCCTCCTCGCTGTTCGTCGCGCGCGACACCTACACCCACCGCGGCACGACGGTCACCACCGACGCGCTGCTGGCCCAGCCGCCGGAGCTGCTCCGCAAGTGGGCCAACGCCGGTCACCTCGCCGTCGACATGGAGACCTCCGCGGTGTTCTCCGCGGCGCGCGCCTTCGGGATGCGGGCAGCCTCCTTGCTCTTCGTCTGGGACGAGCTGCCGGGGCGGTCGTGGACCGACTCCTTCACCGCGTCGGAGCAGGCTGCGCAGGCGCGCGCCGGCTCGGCGGTGTTCGAGGTCGCGCTCGAGATGGCCTAGCGCGCCGCGTTGACCAGCGGCTCGCCGCGGTGCCAGCGCTCCACGTCGCTGCAGATCAGGTCGCTGTGGTGGCGCACCACGTCGAGCGCGGCACCGGCCAGGTGCGGCGTCAGCAGGAGGTTCGGCGCGGACAGCAGCGGGCTGTCGCGCGGCAGCGGCTCGGTCGCGAAGACGTCGAGGGCGGCACCGCCGAGGTGGCCGTCCTCCAGCGCCCGCACCAGCGCGAGCTCGTCCACCATGCCGCCGCCGGCGGTGTTGACCAGCAGCGCGCCAGGGCGCATCCGTCGCAGCGCCGCCTCGTCGAGCAGCCCGGCCGTGGCCGGTGTGCGGGGGCAGTGCAGCGACACGACGTCGGAGGTGTCCAGCAGGTGGGCGAGGTCGACGCTCCCGTCGACGGCGGGGTCGGTGAACTGCACGACCATCCCGAAGCCGTCCCGCGCACGCTGCGCCACCCGCCGTCCGATCGCGCCGTAGCCGACCAGCCCCAGCACCAGCCCACGGAGCTCGCGCCCGCGGAAGTGCAGGTAGGGCAGCTCCCCGTCGACGTGCCAGCCCTCCGTGCGCAGGTGCCGCTCCGAGGCGGAGATGCCGCGCGAGAGCGACAGCAGCGCCCCCAGCACGAAGTCGGCCACGGAGTCGGCGTTGCGCGCCGGGGTGAAGACGACGGGGATGCCGCGCGCCGCGCAGGCCTCCAGGTCGACGTTGACGGGCCCGCCCCGCGCGGTCGCGACGAGCCGCACGTCCGGCAGCGCTGCCAGCACGTCCGCATCGACGACCTCGATCTCGGTGACCAGCAGTTCGCAGCCAGCCGCCGACGAGACGAGCTCCTCCCGCGTCAGGGACGTCCGGGTGCTGCCCCAGCCGGCGCGGACGACCTCGTACCCGAGCGCCTGCAGCCGGGCCTGCCCCTCGTCGGTGATCTCAGCGGTGACGAGCGCCCTCACGCGCCGCCCGTCGAGCGCGAACCCGCGAAGACGCAGGCGACCGCGATGAGGCCGACGGCGACGGCCGGCAGGAGCTGGTCGACGGCGAGCAGCACGACCAGCGCCAGGAACAGCAGCACCGCGACGTAGAGGAAGACGCGTCGGGGCTGGCGCAAGGGGGCGTTCATGCGGGGTCCCCGACGTGTCGTGAGCGCCAGCGAGCGACGTGGTGGGGGGCGTTCATGAGGCGACCCTAGGGCTCCGGCAGCGCCTCCCGCAGCGACGCGTGAGCCGAGCACCAGCGCGCGTAGGCGGCGTCCCAGCGGCTGGCGTCCCCGCCGGGGAGCAGGGTTGCCGGCAGCCTCGGGCGGTGCGCGTGCGCACCCACCGCTCGCCCGACCAGCGCGGCCCCTGCGGCCGCGGCTCCCGAGGCGCCGAGCGC
>JAOPWK010000271.1 GCA_025965735.1 Frankiales bacterium | reverse complement strand
GGCGCCCGCCAGCTCCCCCTCGATCCGGGCACGAGCGGCCTCAGCCGTGACCTGCGCCGCGTCGAGCTGCTCCAGCGAGGCGGTGCAGCGCGGCAGCGTGCCGGCCAGCGCCCGCAGCGACGACAGCGCCTCCTGCAGCTCCGCCCACAGCGGCTCCAGGTCGTCGTCGGCGTGCCCTGTCGCCGCCAGCCGCGCGCGGTGGCCGTCCGCGGTGGCGGCCTCGGCGGCCAGTCGCGCCTCGACGTCGGCGACCTGCCGAGCAGCGTGCTCGGCGGCGATCCGTGCCCGGTCCTCGTCGTCGCGGGTGACGCTCTCGCCGTCGCCGAGGTAGGGGTCCGGGTGCGAGGTCGCGCCGCAGACCTCGCACGGGGCGCCGTCCTCGAGCCGGTCCGCCAGCTCGGCGACCATCGACACGAAGCGCGCCTCGCGCAGGTCGTTCTCCTTCTCGCGCAGCGACACCAGGGTCTCGCGCGCCAGAACGTGCTCCTCGCGCAGCTGCTCCAGCCGCAGCACCGTCGCCGCGAGGCCGGTGGCCTCCGTTCGCGCCATCGCCAGCACCGCCGCCGCCGCCTCGACGACCGGCAGCCGCTCCGCCGCCGCCTGCGCAGCCGCCACGTCCGCGCGCGCCGCTGCGCGCTGCTCCGGCAGCGCGACCAACCGCACCTGCACCTCGCGCAGTCCGGCTGCGGCAGCCGCGCTCTCGGCGGAGGCCGCCCGCTGCAGGCCTTGCTCCTCGGCCAGCGCGTCCGCCACGCCGCGCAGCGCCTCCAGCCGTCCGCTGCGGCGGCGGGCGCTGTCGGCCGCGGTGACCAGCGACGGGAGCGAGGCGTCCACCGGCAGCCCCACCGGCGCCAGCAGCGCGCGGGCAGAGGCCTCCGCCGACCCGGCCTGCGCGGCGAGCGACTGCCGCTCGGCGGCCTCGTCCAGCACGGTCACCAGCTCTGCCGCCCGCGCCGCGGTGCGCAGCTCCACCCGCAGCGCGTCCTGCGCCGGCCGCGCCTGCTCCAGCCGCTGCCGCGCGGCGAGTGCCGAAGCCCGGCGCTGCTGCAGCCCGGCCAGTCGCGCGGCCTGGTCAGCCGCCTCACGACAGGACGTCAGGGCGACCGTCGCCGCCGTCACCGCTGCCTGCGCCGAGGCCACCTCAGCGTTCGTCTCCGCCAGCAGCGACGGCCCCCACTCCGCCGGCACGGGCGACGGCACCTCGACCCCCGCGGCCTGTGCCAGCCGGGCTGCCAGCAGGTCCAGCTCCTGGCGCGCGGCGGCCACCTCCGTGGAGGTGCTGATGCGGCGCGCGACCAGCCACTCCTCCACCGCCTTGAACCGCTCGGTGGCAAACAGCCGCTGCAGCAGCTCGCCGCGCTTGCCGCTGTCGGCGCGCAGGAACTGCGCGAACTCCCCCTGCGGCAGCAGCACGACCTGGAAGAACTGGTCGGCGCTCATGCCCAGCAGCGGGTCGAGCTCCGCCGCGGCCTCGTCGATGCGGGTGGACACGGTGGTCCAGGCGCCGCCCTGCAGCTCCTCGAGCAGCACCCGCGCCTGCTCGGTGGTGGTGCCCGTGCCGCGGGACTTCGCCCGCTCCTGCGCCGGGCTGCGGGTGATGCGCCACCGGCGGCCGCCCAGCGTCACCTCGAGCTCCACCTCCGTGCGCACGGAGGGGTCGGCGTGGTCGGACCGCAGCCGCCCGGTCTTGCCCCGGACCCCCGGCACCCGGCCGTAGAGCGCGAAGCCGATCCCGTCGAGCAGGGTCGTCTTGCCGGCGCCGGTCTCACCGTGCAGCAGGAACAGCCCGCTGGCGGCCAGCGCGTCGAGGTCCACCACGACCTCCTCCGCGAAGGGGCCGAACGCCCGCAGCCGCAGGGAGTGCGGCCTCATGCGGACGCCGCCGCGAGCCGGCCCGCCTCGAGCGCCTGCGCGAGCAGCACGCGGTCCTCCTCGGTGGCTGCCCCGGCATCCGTGGTCGAGCCACCACCGCGGACGTGCCGCACGAACTCGCCGACCACCTCCAGGTCGTCCCGTCCCGCGACCCGCGCGCCGTACGTCCGCTCGTCGACCACGGCGCCCTCGGGCTGCCAGTCCAGGACCAGGACGTGCGGGAAGCGGCTGCGCAGCCGCACCATCGCGTCCTCGGGGCGCACCGCGTCGGTCAGCACGACGGACAGCCAGTCGTCCTCCTGCACCGCCAGCCCCGGCTCGGTCAGCAGCGCGGACAGCTCGCCGCGCAGCGACGACAGCCGCCGCGGCACCGGCGCCGGGACCAGCTCCACATCAGCCAGCCCGGAGCCGTCGAGCGTCACCAGCCACGACCCCTTGGTGTGGCCGGCCTCGGAGAAGGAGTACGCCAGCGGCGAGCCGCTGTAGCGCAGCCCCGGCCGCAGCACCTGCGCCCCGTGCAGGTGACCGAGCGCGGTGTAGTCGATGCCGTCGAACAGCGACGCGCTCACGTCGCCGACGCCCCCCACCCGGATGTCGCGCTCGCTCTCGCTGACCTCGCCCCCGGTGACCCAGGCATGGGCCAGCACCACGGACCGCGCGGACTGCGCGGCCAGGTCGGCCCGCACGAGAGACATCGCCCGCCCCAGCACGCCGGCGTGGCCGCGCGGCGGTTCCCCGTCGCCCGGCAGCAGGCCACGTACCGCCTCGGGCTCGAGGTAGGGCAGGCCGTAGATCGCCACCTCGCCGTGCTCGTCGGTCAGCAGGACCGGCGTGCCGACGTCCTGCGGGCGCGTGCGCACGTGCACCCCGGCGTGATCGACGAGGCGCGAGGCGACCCCCAGTCGCGAGGCCGAGTCGTGGTTGCCGCTCGTGACGACGACGCGCGCCCCGGCGTCGCGCAGCCGGAAGAGCGCGTCGTCGTACAGCGCCACGGCCTCGACCGACGGCACCGCACGGTCGTAGACGTCACCGGCCACCAGCACGACGTCGACCTGCTCGGCGCGGACGGTCTCGACCAGGTGGTGCAGGAAGGCGGCCTGCGCAGAGCTGAGGTCGGCACGGTGGAGCGTCCGGCCCAGGTGCCAGTCGGAGGTGTGGAGCAGGCGCATGCGAGGACGGTAGGTCGGGCCTGCGACAGTTCCGGCGCACGACACGGCCCGTCCACAAGGCCGCGCTGCTCACAGCGACCTCACGCGCAGGCAGGCACCATGAAGGGGTGTTCGCCCACCCCTCCCGCCTGCTGGTGCTGGCTGCCGTCGCCGCGCTCGCCGTGGCGTACGTCGTGCTGCAGCTGCGCCGCGGCCGCACCGAGCGGGCCTGGTCGCAGGAGGCCCTGCGCGCCTCGAGCACACCGCGCCGGCCTGGCCCGCTGCGCCACCTGGCCGCTGTCCTGCTGCTCGCGGCCCTGGTCGCGATGACCACCGCGTTCGCCGGGCCGCAGGCGGAGGTGGAGGTGGCCCAGGAGCGGGCGCTCGTGGTCGTCGCCCTCGACGCCAGCGCCTCGATGCTGGCGCAGGACGTGTCCCCGGACCGCTGGACGGCCGCCAAGCAGGCCGCCACGCAGTTCGTGACCGAGCTGCCGGAGGGCTTCGACGTCGCGCTGGTCGGCTTCGCGGGCACGGCGAGCGTCGTGGTGCCGGCCACCAAGGACGGCAGCGAGGTCACCCGCGCCATCGAGCGGCTCCAGCTGGCCGGTGGCACCGCCCTGGGCGACGCCGTCCTGGCCTCCCTGACCGCGGCCTCGGTGCGACCGGACGACGTCCCGGCCGCGATCGTGCTGCTCGCCGACGGCGGCAGCACCATCGGGAGCCCGCTGGAGGAGGCCGTGCAGGCCGCGGCCGACGCGGAGGTACCCGTCACGACGATCGCCTACGGCACCCCGGCGGGGGTCGTCGTGCTGGATGGGCGGACCTACGAGGTACCGGTGGACGAGCCGGTGCTGGCCAGCTTGGCCGACGGCACGGGTGGCCAGGCGTACACCGCCGCCACTGCGTCCGAGCTGCGCCAGGTGTACGAGAGCATCCGCGGCAGGCTGAGCACGACGATCGAGGAGCAGGACGTGAGCGCACAGGTCGCCGGCGTCGGGCTGCTCCTGCTGGCCGGGGCGGCTGTCCCCAGCCTGTTGCGCACCCGCCTCGGCTGATGCAATGGTTCTAGGACATACAGGCATGAGTCCCCGGTCCCCGGGCATCGCCCTCATGAGCATGGCCCCCTCGCGCACGACCCAAGGAGGAGACGTGACCGCTGTGGACCAGGTTCCGGACACCACCGGCACGCAGAGCGCCTTCGCCGACGAGCTGCGCCTGCGCGTCGAGGAGGCCACCGCCTCGCTGGAGGCCGCCGAGGCCATGGGCGACCCGCTGCTGGCTCAGATCGCCGCCGGCGACCTCGCCGACCTGCACGCGCTCGCCGTGCGCAACGACGTCGACCTGCCCTGAGCCCCCGCAGGTAGCGTTCGGCGGGTGGAGCTGCCCGTCGTCGTCGCGGTCGCCGTCGCGGCCGCACTGGTCACCCTGCTGCTGTGCGACCTGGCCGGCGGCATCGCCCGCGCCAAGGGCCGCTCGTACTGGGCGTTCTTCGCCTTCGGCCTGCTGCTGTGGTTCCCCGCGCTGATCACGGCGCTGCTCCTGCCGGATCGTGAGCAGGTAGCCGGCGGTCGCGCGCCAGGCCGGCCGGAGACGGCGCTGGGCGGCCTGCTCGTCCTGCTCGGCGTCGCGGCGGCGGTCGCCGGCGCCGCGGCCGCCGTGTCGTACGCGCCCTAGCCGGCAGCAGGCGGGGCCACCAGGTCCTGCGCCACCTCGCGCAGCTTGCGGTTGGTCCGCTGGGACTGCTGGACCAGCAGCGCGAAGGCGTCGTCAGCCGTGCAGCCGTGCCGCCCCATGAGCACGCCCTTGGCCTGCTCGATCACCGCGCGGCTCTCCAGCGCCTGGCGCATCTGGTCGGCCAGGTCCCGGTTGGAGTAGTAGGCGGTGGCGGCGGTGACGGCGAGCGAGGCGTGCGCGGCCAGCAGCTCACCCACGGCGACAGCGTCGCTGTCGAAGGCGCTCACGGTGCGCGAGTAGAGGTTCAGCGCTCCGACGGTGCGGCCGTCTGCGGACAGCGGCAGCGACATGGTGCTGCACGCGCCGAGCTCCGCGGCCTTGGGCCCGTAGTGAGGGAAGCGGCCGTCAGCGGCCAGGTCCGACACCCGCATGATCGAGCCCTCGCGCAGGCAGTCCAGGCACGGGCCCTCCTGCTCGACGAACTGCAGGCGGTCCAGCTCGACGGCCCAGTCGCCGTCGGCGATCGGCGCGGCCGGCACGCCGCGCTCCCGCAGCGTCAGCGACGCCCCGTCGCAGGGCTCGACGGCGGACACGGCGACGCGCGTCACGGCGACGAGCGCGGTGTCGAGGTCGGGCTCGGTCAGCACCACGCCGGCGAGCTTGGCCAGCTCCAGCGCGGTCTCGTGGGGAAGGCTCACCCGGCAAGGGTGTCACGACGGCTGGTACCCCGAACGGGTGACGCGGGACGACGAGGTCCCGCCGACACTGCAGAGTCCGCTCCGGCCTGAGGAAGGCTCCGCCGTGTCCGCTGCCCTGCACGAGTCGCCGCTGGACGAGCCGGGCTTCGAGCACCTGGTGCACCTGTACGAGACCGAGGCGACGCTGGCCCGCTGCGTGCTGACGTTCCTCACGCCAGGCCTGGCGGACGAGGCGGCGCTCGTGGTGGCGACGCCGGAGCACCGGGCGCTGTTCGCCCAGGCGCTGGAGGACTCCGGCGTGGACGTCGACGCGCTTCGGCGCGAGGGGCGGTACGTGGAGCGGGACGCCGAGCAGCTGCTGGGCAGCTTCCTGCGCGACGGCACGGTCGACCCGCTGGCCTTCCGGCTCTCGGTCGGGGAGCCGGTACGGGCGCTGGCCGCTGCGCACGGCCGCGTGCACGTGTACGGCGAGATGGTTGCCTGCCTGTGGGGGCGCGGCGACAGCAGCGCAGCGCTCGTGCTGGAGCGCGCCTGGAACGACCTGGCGGGCATGGCGGAGTTCCGGCTCTGCTGCGCGTACCCGGTGGCCGCGATGACGACCGGCGACCCGTCGCACGTGGACGCCGTGCTCGGCTGCCACAGCCTCGTCAGCTGACCCGCGGCTGCACGGTGTCAACGAGCGCGCGCCGGGAAGCCCGCGCCCGTGTTCACGCTCACTGCCCCTGAGTCCGCCCACGACCACTGCCCGCTGTGCCAGGCCGACCTCGGAAAAGCGCGCGGCGCCACCCGCCGGCAGATCGTCTTCACGGCGACGCCGGGGACCTTCCGCTGGCGCTGCCCGGACTGCCGCGGCGTGTGGCAGGTCAACACGCGGGTGCCGACCCGCGCCTGAAGCCGCACGAGTGGGGCGGGTGGGGCTCGAACCCACGACCGAGGGATTATGAGTGGGCGCCATCGCGCGAGGGGCGGTTGGTTGAGCGTCGTTTCAGCGTGTCCGGCGGGCGGATCAGGGGGCTGGCGGTGCCTGCG
>JAOPWK010000227.1 GCA_025965735.1 Frankiales bacterium | reverse complement strand
CAGCTGCGGGTGATCGGCTCGACGATGGGCACCCGCGACGAGCTCGCCGGCCTGATCGGCATGCTGGCCGCGACAGGCGTGCGCCCGCAGGTGGACGAGGTGATCCCGCTCTCCGACGCGCGCCGGGGCTTCGAGCGGCTGGACGCGGGGGACGTGGTCGGGAAGATCGTCCTCACCCCCTAGGAGCCCTGCGCGTGGTGCTGCCCGTCCACGACGTGAACCCCACGCGGCGTACGCCCTGGGTGACGCGGCTGCTGCTGCTCGCCAACGTGCTGGCGTTCGTGCTCAGTCCTATGGCGCTCGCGCCGCTGCTCGGGCAGGGCAACGCGGCGGCCGTCTGCGACCAGGTCGCGTTCCTGGACGAGTACGCCGCCAAGCCCGCCGAGGTCATCGGCAACGACCCGGCCGACGCCGTCGCGACGGGCGAGGTGGGCACGGCCGCGGACGGCGAGGCCGGGTGCGTGACGCAGTCGCCGCCGCCGTACGAGAAGTCGCCGGCGCTGTCGGTCCTGTTCGCGATGTTCCTGCACGGCGGCTGGGCCCACCTGCTCGGCAACCTGCTGTTCCTCTACGTCTTCGGCAACAACGTGGAGGACCGCCTCGGCAAGCTGCGGTACCTCGCCTTCTACCTGGGCTGCGGGTACGCGGCCACGTACGGCTTCTCGCTGTTCTTCCACGGCTCGGAGCAGCCGCTGGTCGGTGCCTCGGGCGCCATCGCCGGCGTCCTCGGCGCCTACCTCGTGCTCTTCCCGAGGGCGAAGGTCTGGTCGCTGCTGACCTTCTTGTTCTTCCTGCCGGTGCGCCTGCCCGCCTGGCTGGTGCTGGGGAGCTGGTTCGTCCTGCAGTACCTCTACACGCGCGGCGCAGGCCTGTCGGAGGCGACCGGCACCGCGTACCTCGCGCACGTCATCGGCTTCGTCGTCGGGGCGGCGCTGGTGTGGAAGCTGCGCCGCACCGCCCGGCCGCGCCCGATCGCCGACCCGCGCTGGGGGCCGTACTCGCGCCGCTGACCGGCGTCATCCGCGCGCGGCGGGGGAGGGCGGTCGCATGACGGACGTGCACCCGGAGATCGAGCAGGGCGAGACCGAGGTCGAGGAGGCGCTCGAGGACGCCTTCTCCCGCCTGGTCTCCGAGGGGGACGAGCGGCTGCACCGGCCGCTGGTCGACCAGGTCGTCACCGGGCTGATCGCGGGCTTCGAGATCGGCGCCGGCGTGCTTGCGCTGCTCGTCGTCTACGAGGCGACCGGCAGCCACCTGCTGGCCGGGTTGGCCTTCTCCGTCGGCTTCCTCGCCCTGCTGCTCGGGCGCAGCGAGCTGTTCACCGAGAGCTTCCTCGTGCCCGTCACCGCGGTGGCCGCCAAGCACGGCCGCGTGCGCGACCTGCTGCGGCTGTGGGGCGTCACCCTGCTCGCGAACCTGGCCGGCGGATGGGTCGTGATGGCCCTGGTGATGACGGCCTTCCCGGAGCTGCATGCCACCGCGACGGAGTCAGCACGCCACTTCGTGGAGCCCGGCTGGACGCTGCGCACCCTCGCGCTGTCCGTGCTGGCCGGTGCGTTCATCACGCTCATGACGCGCATGCAGCAGGGCACCGACGAGATGGTCGGCAAGATGGCCGCTGCCGTCGCGGGCGCCTTCCTGCTCGCCGGGATGCAGCTGTTCCACTCGATCCTGGACTCGCTGATCGTCTTCGGGGCCCTGCAGACGGGCGAGGCGCCTTTCGGCTACGACGACTGGCTCTGCTTCCTCGCGCTCACCGTGGTCGGCAACGCGCTGGGCGGGCTCGGCCTCGTGACGCTGCTGCGCCTGGTGCGCAGCCGGTCGCTGCTGGCCCGCGAGCGCTCGCACAGCGACCAGTAGCGGGACCGGCTACTCCTCGTCGTCGTCGAGGCGGGCCAGCCAGGTGGCCAGCCGCTCGACCGGCACCTCGAAGTCGGGGTTGGCGTCGACGAACTCCCGCATCCGCTCGGCCAGCCACTCGAGCGACACCTGCTCGGTGCCGCGCCGCGCGGCCAGCTCCTCCAGCCCCCGGTCGGTGAAGTACATGCCGCTAGAGCTCCAGCGCCGCCGCGATGAGCGCCGCCTGCTCGGCCTCGTGCACCTTGCTCGACCCCGCGGCAGGGGAGGAACCGGCCTTGCGGGAGATCCGGCGCAGCGAGCGGCCCTCGGGCAGGTGCTCGGGCAGCGAGAGGGCCATGTGCGCCCAGGCCCCCTGGTTGGCCGGCTCCTCCTGGCACCAGACGACGTCGCTGGCGCTCGGGTAGGCGGCCAGCGCGGCGGCGACCTCCTCGCCGGGCAGCGGGTAGAGCTGCTCGACGCGCAGCAGCGCGACGCCGGAGTTCTCGGTCTTGCGGCGCGCGGACAGCAGGTCGTAGTAGACCTTGCCGGCCGTCAGCACGACCCGCTCCACGGCCTGCTTGTCGATGCCGTCCGGGTCGGCCAGCACAGGCTGGAAGCCGTTGTCGGTGAAGTCCTCCACGGCCGAGGCGGCTGCCCGCAGGCGGAGCATCGACTTCGGGGACATGACCACCAGCGGGCGCTTGTGCGACTGCAGGGCCTGCCGGCGCAGCAGGTGGAAGTAGTTGGCCGGCGTCGTCGGCGCGGCCACCACCATGTTGTCCTCCGCGCACAGCTGCAGGAAGCGCTCCAGGCGCGCGGACGAGTGGTCCGGGCCCTGCCCCTCGAAGCCGTGCGGCAGCAGCAGCGTCACGCCGGAGCGCTGGCCCCACTTGGCCTCGCCGGAGGCGACGAACTCGTCCACCATCGCCATCGCGACGTTGACGAAGTCGCCGAACTGCGCCTCCCAGAGCACGAGCGCGTCGGGCCGCGCGACGGCGTAGCCGTACTCGAAGCCCATCGCGGCGTACTCGCTCAGCAGCGAGTCGTAGACGTAGTACGGCGCCTGGTCGGGCGCCAGGTTCGCCAGCGGCGTGTGCTCGCCGCCGGTGCTGCGGTCGACTACCACGGCGTGCCGGTGGCCGAAGGTGCCCCGACGGGCGTCCTGCCCGGCCAGGCGCACCGGGTGGCCCTCGAGCAGCAGCGAGCCGAACGCGAGCGTCTCGCCCATCGCCCAGTCGATCGTGGCGTCCTCGACCATCTTCGCGCGCTTCTGCAGCTGCGGCAGCAGGCGCGGGTGGACGGTGAAGCCCTCCGGGAAGGTGACCTGCGAGTCCGCGATCCTCTGCACGACGTCCCGGGAGATCGCCGTGTGGAGGTCGTCGACGACGACCGGCTCCTCGGCAGGCGCGACCGGCGCGGCCTTGGCCGCCTCGCGGGTGCCCTGGAAGACCTTCTCCAGCTGCTCCTGGTAGTTGCGGAGCGCCTCCTCGGCCTCCTCGACGGTGATGTCGCCGCGACCGATGAGGTTCTCGGTGTAGATCTTGCGGACCGAGCGCTTGGCGTCGATCGTGTCGTACATCAGCGGCTGGGTGAACGACGGCTCGTCCACCTCGCTGTGGCCGCGGCGGCGGTAGCAGACCATGTCGATCACGACGTCCTTGTGGAACGCCTGCCGGTAGTCGAAGGCCAGCTTCGCCACCCGGACGCACGCCTCCGGGTCGTCGCCGTTGACGTGGAAGATCGGCGCCTGCACGGTCTTGGCGACGTCGGTCGCGTAGACCGAGGAGCGGGCCGAGTGCGGGCCGGTCGTGAAGCCGACCTGGTTGTTGACGACGACGTGGATGGTGCCGCCGGTGCGGTAGCCGCGCAGCTGGGCCATCTGCAGCGTCTCCATGACGATGCCCTGACCGGCGAAGGCCGCGTCGCCGTGCAGCAGGACCGGCAGGACCGTGAAGCCCTGCTCGCCCTTGTTGATCATGTCCTGCTTGGCGCGGACGACGCCCTCGAGGACCGGGTTGACCGTCTCCAGGTGCGACGGGTTGGCCTGCAGGCTGACGGCCACCTCGTTGCCGGCCAGCGAGGTGAAGGAGCCCTCGGCGCCCAGGTGGTACTTCACGTCGCCCGAGCCGTGCGCGGTGCGCGGGTCGATGTTGCCCTCGAACTCGCGGAAGATCTGCGCGTAGCTCTTGCCGACGATGTTGGCCAGCACGTTGAGGCGGCCGCGGTGCGGCATCGCGAAGGCGACCTCGTCCAGGCCCTCGTCGGCCGCGCGCTGCAGGACGCCGTCGAGCATCGGGATCAGCGACTCGCCGCCCTCGAGCGAGAAGCGCTTCTGCCCGACGTACTTGGTCTGCAGGAAGGACTCGAAGGCCTCCCCGGCGTTGAGCCGCTCCAGGACGTGCAGCTGCTCCTTGCGGTCCGGCGCCTGCGCCTTCTTCTCGACCCGGTCCTGCAGCCAGCGCCGCTCGGCCGGGTCCTGGATGTGCATGTACTCGATGCCCACGGTGCGGCAGTACGAGTCGCGCAGGACGCCGAGCACGTCGCGCAGCTTCATCGTGCGCTTGCCCGCGAAGCCGGCGACGGGGAACTCCCGGTCGAGGTCCCACAGGGACAGCCCGTGCGTGACGACGTCGAGATCGGGGTGGCTGCGCACCTTGAACTCGAGCGGGTCGGTGTCGGCCATGAGGTGACCGCGCACGCGGTAGGCGTGGATCATCTCGTTGACGCGGGTGGCCTTGTCCAGGTCGCCCTCGTGGCTGGCCTGCTGGTCCGGGACCCAGCGGACGGGGACGTACGGGATGCGCAGGCTGGCGAAGACCTCGTCGTAGAACCCGTCCTCGCCGAGCAGCAGCTGGTGCATCCGGCGCAGGAACTCACCGGACTGGGCGCCCTGGATGATCCGGTGGTCGTAGGTGCTGGTCAGCGTGATGACCTTGCTGACGGCCAGCTTGGCCAGGGTGTCCTCGGACGCGCCCTGGAACTCGGCGGGGTACTCCATCGCGCCGACGCCGATGATCGCGCCGGCGCCCTGCATGAGCCGCGGCACGGAGTGGACCGTGCCGATGCCGCCAGGGTTGGTCAGGCTGATGGTCGTGCCGGCGAAGTCGTCGGCGCCGAGCTTGCCCGCGCGGGCGCGGCGGACGATGTCCTCGTACGCCGCCCAGTACTGGGCGAAGTCCATGCGATCGGCGTTCTTGATCGCGGCGACGACGAGCGAGCGGCTGCCGTTGGCGTTCTGCAGGTCGATCGCCAGGCCCAGGCCGACGTTGTCCGGCGTGACGACGACCGGCTTGCCCTTGTCGTCGGTGCCGAAGCTGTTGTTCATCACCGGTACGTCGGCGACCGCGCGCACCAGGGCGTAGCCGATGAGGTGGGTGAAGGACACCTTGCCGCCGCGCGAGCGCTTGAGGTGGCTGTTGATGACGATGCGGTTGTCGGCCAGCAGCTTGGCCGGCACGGAGCGCACGCTCGTGGCGGTCGGGACGCTGAGCGAGGCCTCCATGTTGGTGACCACGCGGGCGGCGGCACCCTTGAGCGGCACCGTCGTCGGACCCTCGCCCTCGGTCGCCTCCGGCGCGACGGCCTTCGGCTTGGGAGCGTCGGCGGGCTTGGGCGCGGGGGCGGCCTCGGGTGCGGGGGCAGCGGTGGCAGCGGGCTTCTCGGCCGGCTTCTGGACAGCGGCGGGCTTGGCGGGCTCGGCGGCGGGCTCAGCGGCCTTCGCGGGGGCTGCGCCGTTGCCGTTGCCGTTCGACCCGTCGGCAGCGCCTGGGTCGTAGTCGGAGAGGAACTCCCGCCAGGCCTCCGAGACGCTCTCGGGGTCCTTCAGGTACTGCTGGTGGATCTCGTAGACGAGCCACTCGTTGGCACCGAAGTCGGTCTGCTGGCCCGGCTGCGTGGACACGCTGCGGATCGCCTCTTCCCGGAAGTGTTGAGCCCTCTTGCCCGGTGGCTCAGACTACGCGCCCGCAACACGGCCGGCAGACGTGCCTCGGCCGCCTGCGTGGGAGGCCCGACTGCCGGTTCCTCCCGCGCACGCGCAGGGGGACCGTGCCGGCGGGCCGGCCTGAACAGGTGGCAGTCCCGGCTCCCGCTACGCGCCCTCAGTTGCCCTCCTCGAGCCGCGACAGCGACCGGATCGTCTCCTGCGCCTGGCGCTCGGCCTCGGTGCGCGGCGGCTCGTGGTCCTGCACCCACGCCGAGCCGGGCAGCGGCGGGTCCTCCCGCCGGTCGTCGGGCAGGAGGGCGTCGGCTGCGGGCTGGTCGTCGGCGGGCTGCGTCATGAGCCACCCCTACCCGCTCCCGGGCCACGTCCGTCCACCTGGTGACGCAGACTGAGCCGGTGAGACGCCCGTACGCCGCTGTCCTGGTCGCTCTCGCCCTGGTGGCGGCCGGCTGCGGGCGCGGCGACGACCCGACGGTGGACGTGCCGCCGCCGACCAGCGCGACCCCCTCGGCGTCCGCGACCCAGACCGCCGAGCCGGTCGCGATCCCGAAGCCGGTGTGGAAGCCGTGCGAGGACGACTTCGAGTGCGCCGCTCTGCGGGTGCCGCTCGACGAGGCGGACCCGGCGGTCGGCACCGTCGACCTGGCGCTGACCCGGCTCAGGACCGCCGAGCCGGCAGACCGGATCGGCTCGCTGATCGTCAACCCGGGCGGACCGGGTGCGTCCGCCGTCGAGTACCTGCAGGCCGCCTGGACGCTGGTGCCGGAGCCGGTGCGCGCGCGCTTCGACCTGGTCGCCTTCGACCCGCGCGGCGTCGGCCGCACCTCGCCGGTCCGCTGCGCCACGACGCCTGAGCTGGACCGCTACTTCGCCGTCGACCCGAGCCCGGACGACGCCGCGGAGCTGCGCGCGCTCGAGGACAGCAACGCCCGGCTGGCGGCCGGCTGCCAGGCCCGCAGCGGGACCCTGCTGCCGCACGTCTCGACGGCCGAGGCCGCCAAGGACCTCGACCGGGTGCGGGCCGCTGTGGGTGACAGCAAGCTCACCTACCTGGGCTACTCGTACGGCACCTCGCTCGGCGCCGCCTACCTCGACGCCTACCCGACGCGGGTGCGCGCGATGGTGCTGGACGGCGGCATCGACCCGGAGCTGACGTGGGAGACCCTGCTCGAGGGGCAGTCCAAGGGCTTCGACCGGGCGCTCGAGGCCTTCATGGCCGACTGCGAGAAGAAGCGCTGCCCGTACCGCGCGGAGGTCGACGGCCCGCTGCTCGCCGCCTTCGACCGGCTGGCCGAGCAGGTCGACCGCACCCCGCTGCCGACCGGGCAGCAGCGCACCCTCGGCCCTGGGGAGTTCGCGCTGGGGGTGCTCGGCGGGCTGTACAGCAAGGACAGCGGCTGGCCGGCCATCGCCAAGGCGCTGGTCGCGGCCGAGCGCGGCGAGGGCGCCCCCATGCTGGCGCTGTCGGACGCCTACCTCGACCGCGGGCCGAACGGCTACAAGAACATCACCGAGGCGCTGTCGGCGGTCGTCTGCCTGGACCGGCAGTGGCCGCGCGAGATCGGGCCCTACACCGCGCTGGCCGACCGCGTCCGCAAGGAGGCGCCGCGCTTCGGCCCGCTGATCGCGCTGTCCGGCACGATCTGCGCCGACTGGCCGGTGCCACCGGTCGGCGGCCCCAAGCGGGTCACCGCTCCCGGCTCGCCGCCCGTGGTCGTGGTGGGCACCACCGGCGACCCGGCCACGCCGTACGCCTGGTCGGTCGCGCTCGCCGACCAGCTCGAGGACGGCGTGCTCATCACCTACGAGGGCGACGGCCACACCGTCTACCGGACCGGCGCGAACGCCTGCGTGCGCGAGGCCGTGAACGCCTACCTCATCCAGGCCGCGGGGGCCGAGGCGACCACCTGCTGAGGCGTGTGCCGCCGCTGAGGGTGGAAGGGTGAGGCCGTGACCTCCCCCCGCCCGAGCATGCGGCGCAAGATCGCCGTCGCGACCTGGCGGGCGCCGCGCGAGGGGCGGCTGCACGCGCGGATGGCCGTGGACGCCACGGCCGTCCTCGACTACTGCCGGCGCCGGCGCGCCGAGAGCGGCGTGCAGGTCACGCCCGGCCTGGTGGTCGGCATGGCCTTCGCCCGCGGCGTGCTCGAGGTGCCGGCCTTCCTGAACAGGGTCGTCTTCGGGCGGATCGTGCCCTTCGCGACGCAGGACGTGGCCTTCGCGGTGGACATCGGCGAGGGCGAGGACCTGGCGCCGACCAAGGTCCGCAACGCCGACACCAAGACCGTCGTCGAGGTGGGCCGCGAGCTCGAGGCGGGCGCCGCCCGGCTGCGGGCGCGGCAGGACACCGACTACGAGACGACCAGCGGGATCGCGCGCGCGGTGCCGTGGTTCGCCCTGCGCCCGATGCTCGCCGCGGCCTCGCTGCTCAACGGCGGGATCGGCGTGCGGGCCTTCGGGCAGCCGGCGCACCCGCTGGGGTCGCTGTTCGTGACGAACATCGGCTCGTTCGGCCTGGACGAGGGGTACGTGGCACCGGTGCCGCTGGCCCGGGTCCCGCTGTACGTCTGCGTCGGCGCGGTGGCCGACGCCCCCATGGCCGTCGACGGCCAGGTGGTGGTGCGGCCGCAGGTCGTCATGACGGCCACGGCCGACCACCGCCTGGTGGACGGCGCGCACGCGGCCAAGCTGGCGCGCTACGTGCGGACGGCGCTGGCGACGCCCGAGCTGCTGGACGAGCCCGTCAGCCGGTGAGCTCGCTCGGCGGCTGCTCGACGAGCAGCGCGTCGAGGGCCAGCTGCCGGCGGATCTCCTCCGGCGGGTCCCAGCCGGTGGCGACCAGGTGCTCGTACAGCATCACGCGGGCCTCGATGACGGCCTCGGCCGACTGCAGGCTGGTGACCCGCTTCTGGGCCCGGTGGGCGGCCACGACCACGCGGTAGCGGTCGTACAGCCGCTGGAGCGCCGGGTCCCGGTCCATCCCCCCCCGATCGGCAGGTCTGCCCCTCGACTTGAGGTCAGATCAGCGGGCTCACCGCGAGGGGGCGCTGCGTCGGCAGGTCGAGCGGTCCGGTGAGGTCGATCGTGTCCGTCTCGCGCAGCCGGCGCAGGGTCTTCTCGTCGCGCCGCATCTGCTCCTGGACGGCCTCCGGCGCGGTCCAGCCGGTCTCGATGAGCGCCAGGCACAGCGCCAGCCGCGAGACGACCAGCTCCTCGCGGTCGATCTTGCCCTGGGCAGCTTCGAAGCGCGCGTACGCCGCCTGGAGCTCCGGATGCATCCCGATGTCGTACCCCTCGCCCTGGGTGGTCATGCCCGAGGGCGCCGGGGGAGCGGGAGCGCGGCACGCGAGACGTCCATGAAGACCTCGCAGCCGTCGTGCTCGCGGAAGAACGCTGCGAGCGCGCCGCGCACCTCGTCGTCGTGGGTCTCCTGGAGGAACAGCTCGGTCCGGCAGGTCGTGCAGCCCAGCGCGATCCCCGAGCCGCTGGACGTCATGCCGCAGCCAACCGCCCGGACGGGGGAGGGCGCCATCCACCGAAGCGCCCGCGGCCATGGTCAGGAAGGACCAGGCCGGCTGGTCCTACCGGGGGTCCGGCGTGGGACTCGGGCCCACGTCCAGCAGCAGGGACAGGCCGCGCGTCGGCGTCGGCGTCGGCGTCGGCGAGGGCGCCGGGGCCGCACGTCCCGCCGCCGGCGGGGGGACGCGGAACAGTGGCGCCAGCTCGCGCAGCTGGGCGGGACTGGGCGAGCCGGCCAGCCGGCTGCGGAAGTCACCCGGTCCGGCCAGCCACACGGCGAAGACCTCGGCGAAGTCGCCTGCAGGGCTGGTGAAGTCGTCGCAGCGGTCGCAGGGGAACCACGGCCCGGCGGGCAGGCCGCGCACCTCGCGGTAGGCGTCGCGTCTGGCGGGGGTGCCGTGCGCGAAGTCCAGGGCGTGCCCGAGCTCGTGCGCCAGCGTCGTGCGCAGCGTCAGCTCGCTCTGGCCGGGCTGCACGTAGACCGTGATCAGGCGGCTGGGGCGGTTCGTGGTGCCCAGCGCCCCGCCGCGGTACGGCAGGAAGCGGACCCGGTAGCCCAGTGCGGCCGGGTCGTAGTCCAGCGCTCGCAGCGCTGCGCGGCCGCGCTGCTCGGCCGAGAGCGGCGCCGGACGGCCGTTGCGCACGGCGCCGCGGGAGACGTGGACCTGCTGCCGGGCGGCCGGCGCGGGTGCGTGCACTCCGGTGACAGAGACGGCGGCCGGCGCCACACCCCGCGGGGCGGCGAGCAGCACGTCCGGCGCCTCCCGCACGGACGCAGCACCCGGGCGCGGCACCGTCGCCTCGGGCTGAGCGGCGCCCGCCGCCAGCAGCACCGGCACCAGCAGCAGCGCGACCCAGCGCGGGTCGACACGGTCCAGCACGCCCACGACGCCCCCCGACGTCCCACGGCAGGTCTCGCCACTCGCTCCCTGACCCGGCTAGGCGACCGAGTTGTCTCCGTGCCGCCGCAGCGGTCGGTGAGGCCGGATCAGATCCACGCATCCCCCCGCGGATCCGCCGCGCCGGGGCGCCGCTGGGACGGCGCCGCGGGGGAGTCTGACAGGGTTCGCCCGGTTTCGCGCGGGAGGTCAGGCCACGCCCGGCTTGAGCGGCGCGCCGTCGACGAGGTGCGGCGCGAGCACGTCGTCCACCACGTGCAGGGCTGCGGCGATGGCCATGTGCATGTCGAGGTACTGGTAGGTGCCCAGCCGCCCGCCGAACACCACGCCCGGCTCCTGTGCGGCCAGCGCCCGGTAGCGCAGCAGCATCTCCCGGTCCTGCGACGTGTTCACCGGGTAGTACGGCTCGTCGTCGCCCTCCGCGGCCCGGGAGTACTCCCGGACGATGACCGTCCGGTCCTCCGGGTACTCGCGCTCGGGGTGGAAGTGCCGGAACTCGTGGATGCGGGTGTACGGCACGTCCTCGTCGGCGTAGTTCATGACCGGCGTGCCCTGGAAGTCGCCGACCTCCACGACCTCCCGCTCGAAGTCGAGCGTGCGCCAGGACAGGCGCCCCTCGCGGTGGTCGAAGTAGCGGTCCAGCGGCCCCGTGTAGACGACGGGGGCGCCGTCGACCACCTCGTCGCGCACGTCGAAGAAGTCGGTCTTGAGCTGCAGGTCGACCAGGTCGTGGTCGGCCATCCGCTCGAGCAGCGCGGTGTAGCCCTGCGTCGGCAGGCCCTCCCACGTGTCGGCGAAGTACCGGTCCTCGTAGGTGTAGCGGACCGGCAGCCGGCTGATGATCCCGGCCGGCAGCTCCTTCGGGTCGGTCTGCCACTGCTTGGCGGTGTAGCCGCGGATGAACGCCTCGTACAGCGGCCGGCCGATGAGGCTGACCGCCTTCTCCTCGAGGTTGCGCGCGGCGGCGGTGTCCACCTCGCCGGCCTGCTGGGCGATCAGCGCCCGCGCCTGGGTCGGCGACAGCGCGCTGCGGAAGAAGGCGTTGATGGTGCCGAGGTTGATCGGCATCGGGTAGACGACCCCGTCGTGCACGGTGCGCACCCGGTGCACGTAGTCGGTGAAGGTGCTGAAGCGGTTGACGTACTCCCAGACCCGGGCGTTGCTGGTGTGGAACAGGTGCGCGCCGTAGCGGTGCACCTCGATCCCGGTGTCCGGGTCGGGCTCGCTGTAGGCGTTGCCGCCCAGGTGCTCGCGCCGCTCGAGGACGAGCACCCGTTTGCCGTGCTGCTCGGCCATCCGCTCGGCGACGGTCAGGCCGTAGAAGCCGGAACCGACGACGACCAGGTCGTGCTGCGGCACAGGGAGCTCCCGACGAGGTGAGGGCGGTACGACGTGGTCTTCCGCAGCCGGACGGCCCTCAACCGCGCGTAGGGCGGCGGGCGGCGCAGCGGCGCCGCGTGCTGTGAGGGTGCCCCCGGCAGGATTCGAACCTGCGCCCCTGCCTCCGGAGGGCAGTGCTCTATCCCCTGAGCTACGGGGGCTCGGGGCGGCCAGGACGCTACCAGCGCGACCTGCTCGGACGACGGTGGTAGCGGGCTGTGTAGCGTCCCCGGCCATGTCGAGCAGCCTGGGCCGTGTCCTCGTGGTCGACGACGACGACGTGATCCGCCAGCTCATCACGGTGAACCTCGAGCTCGAGGGGTTCGAGGTCGCGACGGCCGTCGACGGGCAGGACTGCCTGGACAAGGTGAAGGACGTCCAGCCGGACGTCATCACGCTCGACATCATGATGCCGAGGCTGGACGGCTGGGAGGCCGCGAGCCGGCTGCGCGCCGACCCCGAGACCGCCGGGATCAAGGTCGTGCTGCTGTCCGCCCGCGCGCAGGAGGCCGATCTCGAGCGCGGCAGCCGCATCGGCGTGGACGCCTACCTCACCAAGCCGTTCGACCCCGACGAGCTCATCGAGGTCGTCCGCCGGCTGGCCGGATTGCCCCCGGCCTAGCCCCCCCGCACACGCGAACGCCCCGCCCGCAGCAGCGGGCGGGGCGTTCGGCGTACGGGACTAGCTGGCCGGCGTGGGAGCCCCGGACCCGGCGGGCGTCTGGACGGGCGCGGACGGAGGCGTCTGCGGCGTGACCGGCGCGGCCGGCGCGCCCTGCACCGCTCCGGTGGTCGTGTTGCCGCCGGTGCAGGTGGCACCGGGCTCGGGCGTCTGCGGGCCGTTGACGTAGCCCTCGATGAAGTCGTCGACGCGCTCGTCGCTCGCGGTGTCCACCGACAGGCGGCGACCCCAGGCCGACAGGTTGATCGGACTGGTCTGGTTCGGGACCGGGCTCATCAGCAGGAACGGGTCGTTGCCGGCCTTGTCCGCCAGCTCCTCGACCTGGGCGGCGGGGACCTTGTCGTTGTAGGTGATCCAGACGGCACCGTGCTCCAGCGAGTGCACGGCGTGCTCCGGTGCGATGGGCTCGGGGTAGACCGCGCACGTCTGCCAGACCGCGTTGTGGTCGCCGTTGTTGGGCGGGGTCTGGTCGTACGTCACCGGCCCGGGGACGTGCCCGCGCTTGAGCTCGCCGGTGGCGACGGCGACGCCGTCCACGGCCGCGTCGGGGTTGGTCTGCAGCTGGTCGCGACCCGCGCCCTGGTTCAGGGCGGCGTAGGTGATGAGGCCGACGAGCATCGCGCCGAGCACGAGCGAGCCGATGACCGTCGCCCACGGGAACGGCTTGGAGACCTTGATGGGCGCAGCCCGTCGGGGGGTGGCGGGGGTGCGAGCCATGTGCGAGTTCCGTCCTCGTCGATCGGGGTGCGGGCAGCGAGCTGCTCGAGTGGGCCGAAGTCTAGGTGCGGCCCACGACTACCCTGGGACGATGACTCCCTCCCAGCTCGGTGCTGCCGTCCGCGGCGCCGTGGTGGCGGCGGTCGAGGCCGGTGAGCTGGCCGTCGAGGTGCCTGCGGAGGTCTCCGTGGAGCGCCCGCGGGTCAAGGAGCACGGCGACTACGCGACCAGCATCGCGCTGCAGCTGGCCAAGAAGGCCGGCCGTCCGCCGCGCGAGGTGGCCGAGCTGCTGGCGACCCGGCTGCGGGCCGTCGAGGGCGTCGAGGAGGTCGACGTCGCCGGTCCCGGCTTCCTCAACCTGCGACTCGCGCAGGCCTCGCTCGGCGCGGTCGCGCTGACCGTCCTCGAGCAGGGCGCGGCCTACGGCACGAACAGCTCGGCTGCCGGACAGCGCATCAACCTGGAGTTCGTCTCGGCGAACCCCACCGGCCCGATCCACATCGGCGGCGTCCGCTGGGCGGCCGTCGGCGACGCGCTCGGCCGGCTGCTCGAGGCCAGCGGCGCCGAGGTGGTGCGGGAGTACTACGTCAACGACGCGGGCGTGCAGATCGACCGCTTTGCCGCGTCCCTGCACGCGGCCGCCACGGGACAGGTCGTCCCCGCCGACGGCTACGCCGGCGCGTACGTCGCCGACTGGGCGCAGCTCGTGCTCGAGCGCGCGCCCGACCTGCTCGAGCGCGACGACGCCGTCGAGCAGTTCCGGGTGATCGGCCTGCAGGTGGCGCTGGAGGAGATCCGCGCCTCCCTGGCCAGCTTCGGCGTCGAATTCGACGTCTGGTTCAGCGAGCTGTCCCTCAAGGGCTCAGGGGCGGTCGACCGGGCCCTGGACCGGCTGCGGGAGCAGGGCCACGTCTTCGAGCAGGACGGCGCCGTCTGGCTGCGCACGACCGACTTCGGCGACGACAAGGACCGGGTGCTCGTCAAGAGCGACGGCTCCGGCACCTACTTCCTGTCCGACGCGGCCTACTACGTCGACAAGCGCACCCGCGCCGACCGGTGCATCTACATGCTCGGCGCCGACCACCACGGCTACGTCGGACGGCTCAAGGCGCTGGCGGCCTGCGCCGGTGACGACCCGGGGACCAGCATCGAGGTGCTGATCGGGCAGCTGGTCAACGTCCTCAAGGACGGCGAGCCGGTGCGCATGAGCAAGCGCGCGGGCGACATCGTCACGCTCGAGGACCTGGTCGAGCTGGTCGGGGTGGATGCCGCCCGCTACACGCTGGCCCGCTCCTCCGCCGACTCGTCCATGGACCTGGACGTGGATGCCGTCACGCGGCAGAGCAGCGACAACCCGGTGTTCTACGTGCAGTACGCCGCCACGCGCGCTGCGTCCGTCCTGCGCAACGCCGCGGAGATGGGCATCTCGTTCGACGAGACCGCCGACCTGTCGTTGCTGACCCACCCGCGCGAGGCCGAGCTGCTGCTGGCCCTCGCGGAGTTCCCCGCCGTCGTGGCCACCGCCGCCGAGCTGCGTGAGCCGCACCGCGTCGCGCGCTACCTCGAGGAGAAGGTCGCCAAGTCTGCGCAGCGCTTCTGGGACGAGTGCCAGGTGCTCCCCAAGGGCGACGAGGAGGTGGCCGCGACGACCGCGCCGCGGCTGCTGCTCTGGCGTGCGACCCGCACCGTGCTGGAGAACGGCCTGCGGCTGCTCGGCGTGACCGCTCCGGAGCGCATGTGACCAGCGTCGTCAGCACGGACCTCGAGCCGGCGGTCTGGCCGCGCACGGCCACCCGCTCCGACGCGGGCGTCCTGCAGCTGGGCGGCGTGGACGTGCGCGCCCTGGCCGCCGAGTTCGGCACCCCCGCGTACGTCCTGGACGAGGACGACTTCCGCGGCCGCTGCCGCGAGTGGCGCGACGCCTTCGACGGCGCCGACGTCTACTACGCCGGCAAGGCCTTCCTCTGCACCGCCGTCGCGCGCTGGGTGGCGGAGGAGGGGCTGTCGCTCGACGTCTGCACCGGCGGGGAGCTCGCCGTCGCGCTGAACGCCGGCTTCCCCACCGAGCGGCTGCTCTTCCACGGCAACAACAAGTCGGTCCCGGAGATCGCCCGCGCGGTCGAGGTCGGGGTCGGCCGCTTCGTCGTGGACTCCTTCGACGACCTGGTCCGGGTGGCCGACGTCGCCGAGCGCGGGGGCGTCGTGCAGCGCGTCTACGTGCGCGTCACGCCCGGCGTCGAGGCGCACACGCACGAGTACGTCCAGACGGGCCAGGAGGACCAGAAGTTCGGGTTCTCGCTCGCCAGCGGCGCGGCCGCCGAGGCGGTCCGCCGGATCCTCGCGCTGCCCTCGCTCGAGCTGGTCGGGCTGCACTGCCACATCGGCTCGCACATCTTCGACGTGCACGGCTTCAAGCTGGCCGCTCACCGGATGGTCGGCCTGCTCGGCGCCATCCGCGACGAGCACGGCGTCGTGCTGCCCGAGCTCGACCTCGGCGGCGGCCAGGGCATCGCCTACACCGCGGCCGACGACCCGATGGACGTCTTCGAGTACGCCGACGGCCTGCGACGCATCGTCGTGCGGGAGTGCGAGGCGATCGGCATCGCCGTGCCGCGGCTGGCCGTCGAGCCGGGCCGCGCCATCTCCGGCCCCACGACGGTGACCGTCTACGAGGTCGGCACCGTCAAGGAGCTCCCGGGGCTGCGCACCTACGTCAGCGTCGACGGCGGCATGAGCGACAACATCCGGACGGCGCTGTACGACGCGCGCTACACGGCTGTCCTCGCCAGCCGTGCGTCCGCCGCCGAGCCGGCCAACGTCACCCTCTGCGGCAAGCACTGCGAGAGCGGCGACATCGTCGTGCACGACGTCCCGCTGCCCGGCGACCTCGCGGTCGGCGATCTCGTCGCCGTGCCGGCCTCCGGCGCCTACCACCGGTCGATGGCCAGCAACTACAACCACGTGGCCCGTCCGCCGGTCGTCGCGGTGAAGGCCGGCAGCGCCCGCGTCATCGTCCGCCGGGAGACCGAGGACGACCTGCTCCGCCTGGACATGGAATGAGGGACAGCGTGACCCGGTCCCGCCTCCCGCTCTGGGTCCTCGTCGGGGTCCCGCTGCTCGTCGTGGCCGCCATGGTCGACGGGCTGGTCGGGTTCGCCGCGGTCCTGCTCGTGCTCCTGGTCGTGGCGGCCGTCTCGATGACGAGGCAGCGGTGATCCGTCGCGTGCAGCTCCTCTTCCTGGCCGCGCTCGTCGGCGTCCTGGTCTGCCTCGGCCTCGGCGTCCACGCGCTGGCCGGCACCGTGCCCGCCCTGGCGTACGCCGTGATCGCGCTCGCCCTGCTGCTCGTCGGCGCTGCCCGCGCCCGGGCTGCTGCTGAGGCCGCCCGCCGTGCGACCGGCCGCACCTGCACCTGCTGCACCACCAGCCAGCACGACCCCGTGAAGGTGATCTGAGATGCGCGTCGCCCTGCTCGGTTGCGGCACCGTCGGCGCCGAGGTCGTCCGCCTGCTGCACACCTCCGGCGACGACCTCACCGCCCGCGTGGGAGCGCCGCTGGAGATCGCCGGCATCGCGGTCCGCCGGCTCGGCCGCCCCCGTGACCTGCCAGTGCCGGACGAGCTGTTCACGACCGACGCCGAGGGCCTGGTCGCCCGGGACGACGTCGATCTCGTGGTCGAGGTCATCGGCGGCATCGAGCCCGCGCGCACGCTGATCCTGTCCGCGCTGCGGGCCGGCAAGAGCGTCGTCACGGCGAACAAGGCGCTGCTGGCCGAGGACGGCGCGACGCTGCACGCCGCCGCCGTCGAGGGCGGCGCCGACCTCTACTACGAGGCCAGCGTCGCCGGCGCCATCCCGTTGCTGCGCCCGCTGCGCGAGTCGCTCGCCGGCGACCAGATCACCCGCGTGACCGGCATCGTCAACGGCACCACCAACTTCATCCTCACCCGCATGGACGAGCAGGGCAGCGGCTTCGCCGACGCGCTCGACGAGGCCACCGCGCTCGGCTACGCCGAGGCCGACCCGACCGCCGACGTGGAGGGCTTCGACGCCGCCGCCAAGGCCGCGATCCTGGCGGGTCTTGCGTTCCACACCGACGTCGTCGCCGCCGACGTGCACCGCGAGGGCATCACCGAGGTGACCGCCGCGGACGTGGCGAGCGCCAAGGCGATCGGCAGCGTCGTGAAGCTGCTCGCCATCGCGGAGAAGGACGGCGAGGCGGTCAGCGTCCGCGTGCACCCCGCGATGATCCCGCTGTCGCACCCGCTGGCCAGCGTGCGCGAGGCCTACAACGCCGTCTTCGTCGAGGCGGCCAGCGCCGGCAAGCTGATGTTCTACGGCCCCGGCGCGGGTGGGTCTCCGACCGCCTCGGCCGTGCTGGGCGACCTGGTCGCCGTCGCCCGCAACGCCCTGTCGGGTGCCCGCGGCGCCGGCGCCTCCTCGTACGCCGCCCTGCGGGTGCGGCCGATGGGCGAGGTCGTCACGAGGTACCACATCAGCCTCGACGTGGCGGACAAGGCGGGTGTGCTCGCCGCCGTCGCCAACGCGTTCGCGGACCACGACGTCAGCATCCGCACCGTGCGCCAGGAGGGCCACGGCGACGACGCCAGCCTGGTCGTCGTCACGCACACGGCGACCGACGCGGCGCTGCAGGGCGTCGTCGAGCAGCTGCGCGGGTTGGACTCGGTACGGGCAGTTGCCTCGGTCATGCGGGTCGAGGGCTCCCTCTAGGGGAGACTGCCTCCATGACGACCGTCCTCGAAGGCAAGAGCTGGGCCGGCTGGCGCGGCCTGATCGAGCAGTACCGCGACCGGCTGCCGGTCACCGCGGACACGCCGGTCGTCACGCTGCTCGAGGGCGGCACGCCGCTCGTCTCCGCCCAGCGCATCTCCGACCTGGTCGGCGCACAGGTCTGGCTCAAGGTCGAGGGCGCCAACCCGACCGGGTCCTTCAAGGACCGCGGCATGACCATGGCGATCAGCAAGGCCGTCGAGGCCGGCTCGCAGGCGGTCATCTGCGCGAGCACCGGCAACACCAGCGCCTCGGCCGCGGCCTACGCCGCCAAGGGCGGGCTCACCTGCGCGGTCCTGGTCCCCGAGGGCAAGATCGCGCTCGGCAAGCTCGCGCAGGCGCTCGTGCACGGCGCGCGCCTGCTGCAGGTTCAGGGCAACTTCGACGACTGCCTCGACCTGTGCCGCGCCCTGTCTGAGGACTACCCGACGACGCTGGTCAACTCGGTGAACCCGGACCGCATCGAGGGCCAGAAGACGGCCGCCTTCGAGATCTGCGACGCCCTCGGCGACGCGCCGGACATCCACTGCCTGCCGGTCGGCAACGCCGGCAACATCACGGCCTACTGGAAGGGTTACCGCGAGTACGCCGCCGACGGCGTCACCACGCAGCGGCCGAAGATGCTCGGCTTCCAGGCCGCCGGCGCTGCGCCGATCGTCTCCGGCGTGAGAGTGCCTGCCCCGCAGACGATCGCGACCGCGATCCGCATCGGCAACCCGGCCTCCTGGCAGCAGGCGCTCGACGCCCGCGACGAGTCCGGCGGCGTCATCCAGGCCGTCACCGACCGGCAGATCCTGGCGGCGTACAAGCTGCTCGCGCAGAAGGAGGGCGTCTTCGTCGAACCCGCCTCCGCGGCCTCCGTCGCCGGCCTGCTGCAGGCGCACGAGCAGGGCCTGGTCCCTGCCGGCGCCCGCGTCGTCTGCACCGTCACCGGCAACGGCCTCAAGGACCCGGACTGGGCCATCGCCGGCGCACCCAAGCCGGTCACCGTGGCCAACAGCGCCGAGGCGGCCGCCGAGGCGCTCGGTCTTGCGTAGCCGTTGAGGCCCTACCTCGACCTGCTCCGCCGCGAGAAGGACTTCCGCCGCACCTACCTCGCCCAGCTGATCGCCCTCGGCGGCGACTGGTTCGCGATCATCCCGCTGCTCGTCCTGCTCCCGCAGCTGACCGGCACCGGGATCTGGGGCGCGGCGGTGCTCGCCGCGGACACGCTGGTCTTCGCGCTGATCGGCCCGTACGCCGGGACCGTCGTCGACCGCCTCGACCGCCGCCGGGTCATCGTCGTGGCGAACACCGTCGCCGGGATCGCTGCGCTGCTGCTCGTGCTGGTCCGCTCGGAGGCCACCGCGTGGATCGCCCTCGTCGCGATCGGCATCGTCGCAGCGGCAAAGGCGTTCAGCCAGCCCGCAGGCGCTGCGGCGATCCCGAACCTCGTCGACCCGGACGACCTCGCGACCGCCAGCGTCCTGAACGGCGCGTCCTGGGGGACGATGCTCGCCGTCGGCGCGGCGCTCGGCGGACTGGTCGCCGGCACGCTCGGCACCACGGTCTGCTTCGTCGTCGACGCGGTCCTGCTCCTCGCCGCCGCTGCGCTGACCGCCTCCACGACCCGGCCGTTCTCCGACCCGTCCGCGCCGGTGCGCGAGCGGCGGCCGGTGCGGCACGACGTGGGGGAGGCCGTCGGGTACGCCCGCCGCGAGCACCGCGTCCTCGCGCTGATCACCTGCAAGGCCGGCCCGGCGTTCGGCAACGGCGCGCTGTCGCTGTTCCCGCTGTACGGCGCCGCCGCCTTCGGCCTGGGTGAGCTCGGGATCGGGCTGATGTACAGCGCCCGCGGAGTGGGTGCGCTGATCGGCCCGCTCGTCACTCGCCGCCGCGCCACCGACCCGGCCCGCCTCTACTCGGTGCTGGCGGGCTCGATGGCGGTGTTCGGCGTCGGCTACCTGCTCATCGGGATCACCGGGTGGTTCTGGCTGGTGCTGCTGCTCCTGGCCGTCGCGCACGCCGGCGGCGGCGCCAACTGGATCCTGTCGACGTACGGCCTGCAGCGCACCGTGCCGGACGACCTGCGCGGCCGGGTGTTCAGCGCCGACTACACGCTGGCCACGCTGATCATCGCCGGCAGCCAGGTGGTGTTCGGGCTGCTGTCCGACCATGTGGAGGCGGCTGTGCTGCTGAGCGCCTCGGGCGGGATCGTGCTGCTGTACGCCGGGCTGTGGTTCCTCGCCACGCGCCGGCTCCGTTCCCCTGCGACCGTCGGAGGCTGACGTGTTCCTCGAAGGTCCTGTGCACGTGCGCGTCCCGGCGACCAGCGCCAACCTCGGGCCCGGGTTCGACAGCGCCGGCCTCGCGCTGTCGCTGCACGACGACGTCGTCGTCCGCGCGACCGGCTCCGGGCTGGCCGTCGACGTGCAGGGTGAGGGCGCCGTGGACGTGGCGCGGGGGGAGCGGCACCTGGTGGTGCGGGCGATGCGGGCGACGTTCGACCGGCTGGGCGGACAGCCCGCGGGCCTGGAGGTCCGCTGCACCAACCGGATCCCGCACGCCCGCGGCCTCGGCTCCTCCTCGGCCGCGATCGTGTCCGGCATCGTCGCCGCCTGCGGGCTGGTGCGCGACGGCGACCTGTCGGAGCAGCAGCGGCTGGACCTCGCAGACGAGCTGGAGGGTCACCCCGACAACGTGGCTGCCTGCCTGCGCGGGGGAGCGACCTTCGCGTGGAGCGAGACCGACGGGCCCCGGGTCGTGCGGCTCGACGCACACGCCGACCTCGCGCCGGTCGCGTTCGTGCCGTCCACCCGCTCGTCCACCAAGCAGGTGCGCGGGCTGCTGCCCCCGTCGGTGCCGTACGCGGACGCGGTGCTCAACGCCTCCCGCGCCGCGCTGCTGCCGCACGCGCTCACCGCGGACCCGTCGCTGCTGCTGGCCGCCACCGAGGACCGGCTGCACCAGGGCTACCGCGCACCGGCCATGCCGGCCAGCGCCACGCTCATGCAGGAGCTCCGCGCGCAGGGCGTGCCCGCGGTCATCAGCGGCGCCGGGCCGACCGTGCTGGCGCTGACGACCCGGGCCACGCGGGCAGCCGTGGCTGTGCCGCGGCAGGACTGGCAGGTCCTCGCGCTGGACGTCGAGCCGCGCGGCGCGCACGTCGTCCCGCGCGGCGTGTTGTGAACTGCCGCACGCCTGGATAGGGTGACCTCGCACAGTCGCCCCGTTCCGGGGCCGTGCTCGCTGCCGGGCAGCGCGACCGCACTCGTCGCAGCACCTGCCTCGGCCCCCTTCCTGCCCGTCGAGGTCACCCCCCGGCGCCGCGATCGGGCTCGTGCGAGCCGGTCCAGCGGTCGAGCCCACCGGCCACCGGGGTGGCAAGCCCACACGCACCTCGTCGAGACGACGGCGAGGCCCGCGGCGGCCCTGCCGCCGATGCACCCCCTGCCCCGCCGCGACCGCGGCCGGGCGGCCCACCGGGAGGAACCTCCTTGACCGACACCACCGACCTGCAGCAGGACGCCGCGCAGGCCGACACCCCACCCGTCGCGGCTCCGCGCACGCGGCGCCGGGCTACCAGCGGCGGCCTCGCCGCGATGGTGCTGCCCGAGCTGCAGGCGATGGCCACTGAGCTGGGCATCAGCGGCATCGGCCGCCTGCGCAAGAGCCAGCTCATCGAGGCCATCCAGGAGAAGCAGGGCGCCGCCAAGCCCGCGGCCGACGCCGCGGTCAACGGTGCCGCGCCCCAGCAGCAGGCCGACCCCACCGAGGCGAGCGCGTCAAGCGCGGACGACGAGCAGCCGCGTCAGGCGCGCCCGTCGCGTGACGAGCGGCCGCGGGAGTCGCAGGACTCGCAGCAGTCGCAGGAGTCGCAGGACTCGCAGGACTCGCAGGACTCGCAGGACTCGCAGGACTCGCAGGACTCGCAGGACTCGCAGAACTCG
>JAOPWK010000239.1 GCA_025965735.1 Frankiales bacterium | reverse complement strand
GTCGTCATGTCTGCCTCTCCGTCGAGGTGGTCCGACAGGGGCGGGAGACGCACGAGTTTCCTGACCGGACGAGTAGGGGGATGCTACCCGTGGGCGCTGATCAAGGCGCTGTGGGATCCGCCACCAGAACCAGCGCAGGAGTCCCGTGCAACACGCCGTAGAAGCCGTCGTCCGTGAGCGCGCGCACGAGCTCGCCGCTGTCCTCAAGCCCCGGCTGCGCGGCGTCCTGCACGAGGCCGCCTTCGCCGTCTCGCTGGTCACCGGCACCGTCCTGGTGTGCCTGGCCGACGCCGGGCGTGCCCGTACCGCGGCGGTCGTCTACGCCGTCAGCGTGGCGCTGCTGTTCGGCACCTCGGCGGCCTTCCACCGCGGTACCTGGACCGGTCGGGCGTTCACCGTGATGCAGCGGCTCGACCACTCGATGATCTTCATCCTCATCGCCGGCACGTACACGCCGTTCGCCCTGCTGCTGCTCGAGGGCGCCGCGCGCTGGGTCGTGTTCGGCCTCGTCTGGGGAGGCGCGCTCGCCGGCGTCGTCCTGCGCAACACCGTCCGGCGGCCGGCCCGCTGGCTGTTCACCGGGATCTACCTGCTGCTCGGCTGGGTCGCCCTCGGCGTCATCCCGCAGCTGCACGAGGAGGGCGGGCTGCGGGTCGTGGTGCTGCTGCTCGTGGGCGGCGTCTTCTACAGCCTGGGCGCGGTCGTCTACGCGCTGCAGCGCCCGAACCCCTCGCCGCAGTGGTTCGGCTTCCACGAGGTCTTCCACGCCTTCACGCTGGCGGCGTTCATCACGCACTACATCGCGGTGTCGTTCGCGACCTACGGCGCCAGCGCCTAGGCCCTACCTCAGCACGCCCAGCTGCTCCGCCAGCCGGTCCGCGTCCGTCGTCGGCGTCTCGCAGACGAAGCCGCGGCAGACGTACGCCGCACCCGCGGGACGGCCCTCTGCCAGCGGCCCGCCGGTCACCACGACGGCGCCGGGCGAGGTCGCGCGGCGGGCCACCTGGAGCAGGTCCGGCCGGTCCAGCACGACGACCTCCGCCGGGCCGGCCAGCAGCGCCTCCCCCACGGCGGCAGCCCAGCCGGCGAAGCGGGCGTGCCGCCCCATCAGCGGAGCGACCGTCGTCAGCGCCTGCTCGGCCGCGTCGCGGTAGCGCTGGTCCCCCGTCATGGCGGCGTACGTCAGCAGGGCGCCAGCCGCGGCGGCCAGGCCGCTGGGGGCCGGGCCGTCGGTCGGGTCCTGCGGGCGGCGCACCAGCTGCTCGGCGTCGTCGGCGGTGTCGTAGAAGCCGCCGTGCCCGTCGCCGAAGTGGTCCAGCACCACGTCCAGCAGCCCCTGCGCGGCGCGCAGCCGGCGGACGTCGCCGGTGGCCGAGTGCAGCGCGAGCAGGCCCTCCGCGACGTCGGCGTAGTCCTCGAGCACGCCGGCGTTGCGGCCGGCGCGGCCGCCGATCGAGGTGCGCAGCAGCCGGCCGCCGGTCCAGTGCAGCCGGCCGAGCAGGTCGGCGCAGGCGTCGGCCGCCTGCACCAGGTCGGGCCGGTCGAGCAGGACGCCGGCCTCGGCGAGCGCCGCGATCGCCAGGCCGTTCCAGGCGGCGACCACCTTGTCGTCCCGGCCGGGCTGCGGCCGGTGGGCCCGCACCTCGCGCAGCCGCGCGCAGACGCGGGCGTACCGCTCCTCGTCGTCCGGCTCGGCGAGCCGCTGCAGGACGGACGTGCCGTGCTCGAAGGTCCCCTTCGGCGTGACGTCGAACTGCTCGACCGCCCACTGGCCGTCCTCGTCACCGAGTGCGTCCACGAGCTGGGCCGGCGTCCAGACGTACGTCAGCCCCTCCTCGCCGTCGGTGTCGGCGTCCAGCGCGGAGGCGAACCCGCCCTCGGGCGTGCGCAGGTCCCGCAGCAGGAAGTCGGCCGTCTCCAGCGCCACCCGCCGCGCGTCGGCCGATCCCGTGGCCCGAAACAGGTGGACGTAGACCCGCAGCAGGAGCGCGTTGTCGTACAGCATCTTCTCGAAGTGCGGCACCACCCACTGCTCGTCCACCGAGTAGCGGGCGAAGCCGCCGGCCAGCTGGTCGTACATCCCGCCGGAGGCCATCGCGCGGCAGGTGTGCTCGACCAGCTCGAGCCCCTCGCCCGTGCGGGCGGCGTGACGGAGCAGGAACTCCAGCACCATCGACGGGGGGAACTTCGGCGCGCTCCCGAAGCCGCCGTGCACGCCGTCGTAGGACCCCCGCAGGTTGGCGAAGGCCCGGTCGAGCAGCTCCGCAGTCACCTCGGCCGTCGGTCCTCCGGGGGGCTTCGACAGGCGCTGCACCACGTCGGCCCCGGCCGCCTCGACCTCGCCGCGCCGGGTCTCCCAGGTCTGCCGCACCGACTCCAGCACCTCGCGGAAGCTGGGCATGCCCTGGCGACGCTCGAGCGGCCAGTAGGTCCCGCAGAAGAACGGCTGGCCCTTGGCGGTGAGGAAGCTCGTCATCGGCCAGCCGCCGTGGCCGGTCATCGCCTGGACGGCCTCCATGTAGACCGCGTCGACGTCGGGGCGCTCCTCGCGGTCGACCTTCACGTTGACGAAGTGCGCGTTCATGAACGCCGCTGTCTCGTCGTCCTGGAAGGACTCGTGCGCCATCACGTGGCACCAGTGGCAGGCGGCGTATCCCACCGACAGCAGCACGGGGACCCCGCGCCGCTCGGCCTCGGCGAACGCCTCCGGCGACCACTCCCACCAGTCGACGGGGTTGTCCTTGTGCTGCAGCAGGTACGGGCTGGTCGAGGCGGCGAGGCGGTTCGCCATCAACCAGCCGCTTCCGCGGACACGACCATGAAGCTCTCCCTCGCGCCTCGGCTCAGCAGGACCCGGTGCCGGCTGGTCCCTCATCAGGACCCTACGAGGCGCACGACAGCAGTCCCCGGCTGGACCCGCGGCTCAGCGAGGACCCGGGCCCGGCTCCTCCACCACGGCAGCGGAGCTCGCCCGGACGCGGGCGGCTGCTTGGCCCTGGGCGAAGTCGCAGTCCAGCGCGCGCAGGGCCGCGTGCTGGGCCGGCGGCTCCACGCCCTCGGCGATGCAGGTGGCGCCGACCGCGCGGGCCAGGCTGACGACGCTGGCGACGATGGCGTCGTCGTCGATGCGCCCACCCAGCCCGGACACGAACGACCGGTCGACCTTCAGGGCGCTGACGGGTACCGCTTGAGGTACAGCAGCGAGCTGTAGCCGGTGCCGAAGTCGTCGATGGAGACGCCCACGCCCAGGTCCGGCTGCCGCTTGTCCGCTGACGGCCTCGACCTCACGATGGCGGTCACCTTCTCCGAGACCTCGAGCCGCACCGACCCGTCCTGCAGAGCGGGGTGGTCGGGGCGCACCTCCCAGTCGCGCAGCTCGAGCTCGAGGCGGTCCGGCGGGAGGGACCGCTGCGAGAACGGCGTCCCGGGTTCGGTGAAGAAGTCGCCGCCCTTGCTGCCGATGCGGTCGATCCGCATCCCCGGCTCCGGCACGACCACCCGCTCGGTGCCGGGCACCGCCCCCGCGTTGTCCGGCCAGTGCCAGTCGGTCGGGCGGCTCGGGTCAACGGTGAACTCGATGTAGCGCCGGGGCGCCTGCGCGAGCGTCGCGACGTCCTCGGCCCCGTCCAGCCCGCGCCGCGTCGTGCTGAGCTCGCCGAGCGCGTCCAGCCTCTTGGCGCCGCAGCCGGCCGCACCGGCCCCGGCGGTGGCCAGCGTCAGGAGCAGGTCGTGACCGGGCGGGAGCAGGCCGAGCAGGTCAGCCCGCTGGTGGAGAACCACGCCACGACGCCACGGGCGGCGGCGAGCTGTGCACGCAGACGACGTCGCGGCCGTCGGCAGTGCGGGCGGGGACGACGCCGGGCTGCTCCGGCGGGACGACGGCAGGCACGGCGCGAGCAGGCCCGACCTGCGGCGGTGCGTGCGCCGGCTGCCCACAGAATCGCCGCCCCCGGTCTCGACAGGCGAGGCGGGGCTGCTGGGCGTGCTGCGGGTCAGGCGTCGGGGTCGTCGCCCTCGGCCTGGTCGGCCGCGGCGGGGGTGCGTCCGTCGTCCTGCGATCCGGGCTGCACCTCGCCCTCGGCCTGGTCGGGGGCATCCGGCGTGCGTCCGTCCGGGGTGGTCATGCGCGCACCTGGCCCTCGTCGTGGACGACGGCGGCGCCCTCGGCCTCCACCTCCACGCGCTCGCGCTTGAGGTCGGCCTCCACGACGTGCTCCTCGTACACGGTGTGCTTGCGGATGACGACCCGCTCGCGCACCACGAGGCGCTTGGTGACGACGATCTGCTCCTCGAACACCGGGATCGACAGGCTGCCGTCGGGCAGCGTCTCGACCTGGCCGCTGTCGGCCTCGGCGTCGACGACCGCGACCACGTCGGTCTCGGCGTGCTCGGTGCCGCGCTCGACGCGTGTGCTGACGCGCTCCACGTCGACGTGCTTGCGGGCACGGGCGGAGCCGACGGCCTCGGTCTGGGTGCCGACCTGCAGGCGCTCCTCGGCCACGACGACCTCGGGCACATCCATGGCCACGGTCAGGTCGTCGGCGGCCTCGTGCGTGCGGCGGCTCATCGGACGACCTGCGCACCCGCGGTGGCCACGGCGCCCGGTCGGGTGCCGACGATGACGTCGTCGACGTCGCGGTGCCAGCGGGCGCCGAGGCGGCCGCCGGCCATCCCGGCCAGGGCGCTGACGATCAGGCCCAGGCCGGCGGCGATGAGCGCGGCGGTGGTGAGCCGGTCGCCGTCGAGGGAGACCGGCAGCCCGTTGTCGGCGGCGGAGTAGGCACCGGCCGCGCCCATGAGCGCGAGCAGCAGCGCCATCAGCAGCCCGGCGAGCAGGCCGTTGCGCGCGCCGTCGAAGCGGGCAGCACGGCCGGCCACCCAGCCGCCGAGCAGCGCCGACAGCGCGACCACGACGAGCGCGGTGGCGAGGCCGGCGAGCGCCAGCGCCTCCGCGTCGCCCTGCCCGGTCTCCAGGCCGATCGCGCTGGCGATGCCGCCGAGCAGCGCCGCGGTACCGAGGCCCGCCAGCGCACCGCCGATGACCGCGGGCACGTCGACGCCGCCGAAGCGACTGCGTGCCTCGCCGAGCGGGAGCTCGGAGTGCGCGCGTCCGACGGTGATGTCGGAGCCGTGAACCACGACCTTGTCGAGGGGGGACTGCCCGACGGGGCTGGACGCCCCGCGGGTCTGCTGCTGTTCCATGTGCGCTCCTGGTGTCTGCGGGTGCCGCCCCAGGAGCGGTACCCGTGTTCGGGTGAGGTACGTCCGGACGACGACGCCGCCCCCACCCGGTGGGCGGAGGCGGCGGTCGTCAGCGGTGCTGGACTACGTGCGCGGCTCGACGTCGAGCTCGCTGTGCGTCTCGGTCTCGACGCCACCCGTGGCCGGGTAGACGGCGTCGGCGCCGTCGAGCTCGATCTGCTCCTTGCGGACGTCCTCGGTGACCTGCGCCTGCTCGGTGACGGTCTCGGTGTCCAGGCGCACGCGCTCGACCGGGACGGCCTCCTTCTGCACGACGGGCTGCTCGGCGGTGAGCACGACCTCGTGCTCCTCCTCGGAGATGGTCGGGCCGTCCAGCGCCGCGCCGATGTTGGCGTCCGTGATCGGCTCGCGCTCGACGCGGACCTCCTCGTGCGATACGGGGACGGTGCGGGTCTCGGTCTCGGTGCCGACGTACTTGCGCAGGCGGGCGCGGCCGGCCGCGGCGCGCTCGGTGCCGACGCGCAGCGTCTCCTCCGAGCGGGTCATCGCGCTGTCGGTGCTCGGGCCGGACGTGTCGTGGCCGACCGTCCCGCCCTGCGCGCCGGCGCTGCTGTAGTACGCGAAGAGGCGCTCCTCCTCGGGAGCGGTCAGCTCCTCGTCGTTCTCGACGCGCGGGGCGTCGCCGATGAAGGACTTGGTGAACGGCACCGAGACGGTGTCGCCCTGCAGCGTCGCCGCGTTGAGCGGGAAGAAGCTGCTGCCGCCGCCGAACAGGCCGGTGTTGACGGTGGCGAAGGTGCCGCCGCCGCCGTCGGTGGCCTCGTAGACGTCGGCGATCGTGCCGATGGTGTCGCCGTCGGGGCCGACGACGGTCTTGCCGGACAGGGTGCCCAGGCTGCTGCTGTCGATCATGGGGATCTCCTCGTGGGTCGGGCTGGGTGGGACAGGTCCGTGCGCTGGTGCGGGGTGGTGTGAGCTACGGGGCGAGCCGGACCTCGGTGGCCTCGACGTAGCCCCCCTGCGAGGCGAGCTGCCCGGCGCCCTCAGCGCCGGTGACGCCGGCGGCCCGGGCGAACTCCGGGGAACTGGGCTTGACGGTGCCCTGGAGCTGGACGGTCTGGCCGGCCTGCACCTGGAAGCCGGACTCGCCGGCGCTGCGGCGGGCTTCAGGTGTCAGGAACACGAAGACGCGGCGGGTGGCGTCGCTGCCCACCCAGAAGCCCTCGTCGGCGACGACGGACTCCACGCGGGCGGTGCCGGACGCCTGCTCCCCCGCCAGCTCGGCCACGCGGCCGCCGGGCAGGCCGAGCAGGTCCTGGCCGCCGGCGGAGAGCACTGCCGGAGCGTCGCCCTGCTGCGCGACCGACGCGGCGCTGCCGCCGCTGCCGCTCGTGCCGGCTGCGTCACCGCTGCCGCTCGAGCCGGCGACCTTGGCGAGCAGGGCTGCGCCCAGCAGCGTCAGGGCGAGCAGGCCGAGCAGGAGCCACGGCAGCCAGGCCAGCGGTGCCCTGCGGCGGTGCTTGCGCTCGCTGCTGCCGACGGGAGGCAGGTGCGGGCGGCTGCCGGGCGGGCTCACGGCGGCGGGCGTGCCGCTGGGGCCGGACACTGGGCGCGAGGTCATGGCGTCTCCGTGCTGGGTGGTGTGCGGGCTCCGGACGCGTCCGGCGAGAGGGGCTGTTGCCGAACGTCGTCCAGGCAAACGCGCACCGTGACCACTCCGTGACCAAACTGACCGCGGCGGAACGCTTCCGCGCGGCCGGTACCGCCGGTGTGGCGGTCAGGTGAGGTTGGCCCCGGCTGCCATGCTCACGAGGTGCCCGGCCCGCTGCAGGTGACCGCGCGGCTGGTCGTGCCGGAGGCCGAGCTGTCGTGGCGGTTCTCCCGCTCCTCCGGTCCCGGCGGGCAGGGCGTCAACACCACCGACAGCCGCGCCGAGCTCAGCTTCGACGTGGCGCGCTCGCCGGTGCTGTCGGACCTGCTGCGGGCTCGGGCGCTGGAGCGACTGGCCGGGCGGCTGGTGGACGGCGTGCTGACGGTGGCGGCCAGCGAGCACCGCAGCCAGCTGCAGAACCGCGAGGCGGCCGAGCAGCGGCTGGCGCAGGTCCTGCGAGAGGCGGTCGCTCCGCCCCCGAAGCCGCGCCGGCCGACGCGGCCCACCAGGGGGAGCAGGGAGCGACGGCTCGAGGGCAAGCGGCTGCGCTCGCAGGTCAAGCGCGGCCGGTCCGGCCGGCACGACGACTGAGCGTCAGTCCTTCGGGTCGTCCTGCGGGTCGTCCTCCTGCCCCGGGAACCTCGGGGGCAGGCGCTTGAGCCGGCTGTTCATGTTCCGGATGAGGAACGCCGTCGCGATGAGCAGCAGCAGGATGATGACCAGCCCGATCGGCCCGGTACCGAGGTCCTCCTCCTCGACCGCGGCCAGCAGCAGCGCGGGGCTCACGAGCTGACCCGGCTGCGGATCCCGGCGAACAGGTCGTCCTCCGGCAGGCTCGTGTCGACCAGCGAGCGGGCGAGCTGGAAGTCCTCGTACGGCCAGGTCTCCTGCTGCAGCTCCATCGGGCAGGCGAACCAGCGGCCGGTGGGGTCGACCTGCGTGGCGTGCGCGATGAGCGCGGCGTCGCGCACCGGGAAGTACTCCGAGCACGGGACCGACGTGGTGAGGCGCTCGGCGTCGCCGGGCTTGTCCTCCCAGTTGACGAGCCACTCCGCGTACGGCGACTCGACCGCCGCCGCCAGCATCGCCTGGTGCAGCTTCTCCAGGCGGCTCTTGTGGAAGGTGAGGTTGTAGTACAGCTTCAGCGGCTGCCAGGGCGCGCCTGCGTCGGGGAACCGGTCCGGGTCGCCGGCCGCTTCGAAGGCCGCCACCGACACCTCGTGGCAGCGGATGTGGTCCGGGTGCGGGTAGCCGCCGTTCTCGTCGTACGTCGTCATCACGTGCGGGCGCTGCTCGCGGACCACGCGCACCAGCGCCTCGGTCTGCTCCTCGAGCTCGCCGGTCGCGAAGCAGCCGTCCGGCAGCGGCGGCAGCGGGTCCCCCTCGGGCAGGCCGGAGTCGACGAAGCCGAGGAAGACCTGGCGCACGCCGAGGATCTCGCGCGCGCGGTCCATCTCCTTGGCACGGATCTCGGTGATGTTGGCCTGCACCTCGGGCCGGTCCATCGCCGGGTTGAGCACGGAGCCGCGCGAGCCGTCGGTGAGGGTGACCACCAGGACGTCGACGCCCTCAGTGGCGTAGCGCACCATCGTGGCCGCGCCCTTGCTCGACTCGTCGTCGGGATGGGCGTGCACGCACATCAGCCGCAGCTGCTCGTCGCTCATGCGGGGTCGCCTCCTGATCCGGACCGGGGGACCATCGTCCCGCACCCCCAACGCCGCCACTCACCTCGGCAATCCCCGCAGGAGACCCCGTGACCTCGCCCACAGCCGACCGACGCCGTCCCGAGGGGCGGTACGACCCCCCGTCGCAGCTCGTCGGGCGGACCTTCGCCGTGGTGCTCAGCGTGCTGTTCATCGGCCTGCTCGGGGCGATCGCGTACTACCTGTACGACCGCTACGGCAGCGACCGGGTCCGCGCCCGCGTCATCGACTTCCAGGTGCTGTCGGACACCTCCGTGCGCATCGACGTGGAGGTGCTCAAGCGCGAGGGCGGCCAGGCGTACTGCCTCGTCCGCTCGCGCGGGAGCAGCGGCGCCGAGGTCGGCCGGGACGTCGTGGTGGTGGACGCAGTGGGCACCGCGGAGCGCGTCGTGCGGGTCGAGCACGAGCTGACGACGAGCGAGCGCGCCGTCACCGGCGAGGTCGGCCGCTGCACCGACGTGCCGATCCCGATGCCCGCCCGATCCCCGTAGCATCGGCGTGACCTGCACCACCCCGACGACCAGCGAGGACCGCACGTGAGCACCCAGCCCGGCCAGCAGACCACCTGGCTCACCCAGGAGGCCTACGACCGGCTGTCGGCCGAGCTCGAGGACGCCAAGGGACCCCGCCGCGCCGACATCGTCGCGAAGATCGAGGCCGCCCGCGAGGAGGGCGACCTCAAGGAGAACGGCGGCTACCACGCGGCCAAGGACGAGCAGGGCAAGCTCGAGGCACGCATCCGCCAGCTCACGCAGCTGCTGCGCGAGGCCAAGGTCGGCGAGGCGCCGCCGGACGACGGCATTGCCGAACCCGGCATGGTGGTCGAGGTGAAGTACGACGACGGCGACGTGGAGCGCTTCCTCATCGGTTCCCGCGAGGACAAGCCGGCGGACCTGACCGTCTACTCCGCGAACTCCCCGCTGGGCCTGGCCCTCACCGGCGCCAAGGCCGGCGACCAGGTGACGTACACGCTGCCCAACGGCGGCTCGATGACCGTCGAGCTGCTCTCCGCGGAGCCGTACACCGGCTGAGGAGCACTGCCATGGACCAGTTCCCCGTCGAAGCCGTCGACCACCTGCGCTTCGCGGTGGGCAACGCCCGCCAGGCCGCGCACTTCTACTCGACCGCCTTCGGGATGCGCGTCACCGCCTACCGCGGGCCGGAGACGGGGTCGCGGGAGCTGGCGGAGTACGTCCTGGAGTCCGGCGGCGCGCGCTTCGTCCTGAGCGGCCCGGTCGTCGCGGGCACGGCCGTCGGGGAGCACGTCGCGCGGCACGGGGACGGCGTCACCGACATCGCGCTGCGGGTGCCGGACGCGCGGCGGGCGTACGAGGTGGCGGTCGAGCGCGGGGCGGTCGGCCTCGAGGAGCCGCGGCTGGCCGAGGACGAGACCGGCAAGGTCGTGACCGCGGCGATCGCGACCTACGGCGAGACGCGGCACACCCTGGTGGAGCGGTCGGCGTACAGCGGCCCGTTCCTGCCGGGCTTCGTCGCGCGCGAGCCGCTTGTGGCCGCTCCCGAGAAGCGGCTGTTCCAGGCCGTCGACCACGTGGTCGGCAACGTCGAGCTCGGCCAGATGGACACCTGGGTCGCCTTCTACATCACGGTGATGTGCTTCCAGACCATGAAGGAGTTCGTCGGCGCGGACATCGCCACCGAGTACTCCGCGCTCATGAGCAAGGTCGTCGCCGACGGCCACAAGAAGGTGAAGTTCCCGCTCAACGAGCCGGCCGCCGGCAAGAGGAAGTCGCAGATCGACGAGTACCTCGAGTTCTACGGCGGGCCGGGGGTGCAGCACGTCGCTCTGGCGACCAACGACATCCTGCGCACCGTCGACGAGATGAAGGCGCGCGGCGTCGAGTTCCTCGAGACGCCGGACTCGTACTACGACGAGGCGCTCGTGGAGCGGGTCGGGCCGGTGCGCGCGCCTATCGAGGAGCTGCAGAGGCGGCGGATCCTGGTGGACCGCGACGAGGACGGCTACCTGCTGCAGATCTTCACCAAACCCGTGCAGGACCGGCCGACGGTGTTCTTCGAGCTGATCGAGCGGCACGGCTCGCTCGGCTTCGGCAAGGGCAACTTCAAGGCGCTGTTCGAGGCGATCGAGCGCGAGCAGGAGCGTCGCGGCAACCTGTAGTCCCGGCGATCACCTGCCGCACGGGTCGTCCCGAGACAGGCCGGCGCGCCGCGCGCGGATCGGCGCCGCAGGAGATCAACAGCGGGCGATCCCTACGCTTGCGGCGCGACTCGCCGACGGGTCGTGCCGCGGACGTGCGGATCGCGGTCGGGCGGCGCCCGTGGTCAGGCGCAGCGGACGCAGCTGGTGGACGCCGGCCGGGCCTCCAGCCGGGCCGCACCGATGGCCCCGCCGCACACCTCGCAGGTGCCGTAGGTCCCTGCCTCCACGGCGGCCCTGGCCTTGCGGATCTGCTCGCGCTCGCGCTGCAGCCCGCTGTGCGCGGCGACGTCGGTCATCCGCTCGACGGCGATGTTGGTCCCGTCGCCGACCCGCTTGCCGAAGCCGATGCCGCCGGCCGTCTGCCGGCGCGACTCCACCTCGATGCCGTCGAGCTGCGCGTCGATCTCCTGCTCGCGGGCGGTGAGGGCGGTCAGCGGATCCATGATCGCTCCCTACCCGCTCAGACGAGGGTGACCGCGTACCCCGCTCGGTCCAGGTGCGCGAGCACCTCGTCGCCGTGCGGCCGGCCGCGCGTCTCGAGCTGCAGCCCGACCGCCACCTCGTCGACGTGCAGCCCGGGGCCGGTGCGCGAGTGCTCCACGTCGAGCACGTTGGCGCCGCTGTCGCCGAGCACGCCGAGCAGCCGGGCCAGCTCGCCGGGCCGGTCCGGGATGCGCACCTGCAGCGACATGAAGCGGCCTGCGGCGACGAGCCCGTGGCGAACCACCTTGGACAGCAGCAGCGGGTCGATGTTGCCGCCGGACAGCACCACCACGACCGGCGGCTCGAAGGCGCCGGGGTCCTCCATGACGGCCGCGAGTGCCGCCGCACCGGCGGGTTCCACGACGAGCTTGGCCCGCTCCAGGGCCAGCAGCAGCGCCCGCGACAGCGCCTCCTCGTCGACCGTGACCACCTCGTCGACCAGTTCGCGGACGATGGCGAACGGCACCTCGCCCGGGCACCCCACGGCGATGCCGTCAGCCATGGTGGTCATCGTCGCGAGCGGCACCGGGACGCCGGCCGCCAGGGACGGGGCGTACGACGCGGCGCCCGCCGCCTGGGCGGCCACGATGCGGACGTCCGGCAGCAGCGCCTTGAGGGCGACGGCGATCCCGGCGATGAGTCCACCGCCGCCGGTGCACACGACGACCGTCTTGACCTCCGGGCACTGCTCGGCGATCTCGAGACCGACGGTCCCCTGCCCGGCCACGATGTCCTCGTGGTCGAAGGGGTGGATCAGCACCGCACCGGTCTCCTGTGCGAAGGCCTTGGCCGCGACCAGCGCCTCGTCGACCGTGTGCCCCGCGTGCCGGACGTGCGCGCCGTACGCCCGCGTCGCCGCGACCTTCGGCAGCGGAGCGGCCTCGGGCATGAAGACGGTCGACGCGCAGCCGAGGAGGGAGGCGGCCAGCGCGACCCCCTGCGCGTGGTTGCCGGCACTGGCGGCCACGACGCCGTCCGCGCGCTCCTCGGCGGTCAGCCGCGCGATGCGGACGTACGCCCCTCGGATCTTGAAAGAGCCTGTGCGCTGGAGGTTCTCGCACTTGAGCAGGACCGGGCCGCCGACCTTCTCGGACAGCCCGCGCAGGCCCTCCATCGGCGTCGTGCGGGAGACGCCGGCGAGCAGCTCGCGCGCGCGCAGGACCTCGTCGAGGCTGACCGGCAGGCTCAGCACGGGAACGCCAGGACCGACGCGGTGAAGCCGTGCAGGTGGTTGCGCCCGGCGACGGGGCCGAGCTCGCCGCCGGCGAAGAAGCCGGCCAGGCCGAGCGCAGCGAGCTCCGCGCGGACCAGTGACGGGTCGTGGTCGGCGCCGCCGTGCGCGCTGCCGAACAGGTGCTCGCCGCGGCCGTTGCACGAGAACAGCAGCGCTCCCCCGGCCGGCGCATCCCGGGTGTCGCGCCGGTAGCCGGCGAGCAGCGCGCGCAGGTCGGCGTCCGCGGCGTCGGCGTCGCGCACCTGCAGCCGCACCGTGCGACCGACCTCCACGAGGTCGCCGACGACGATCCCGCCGGTCTCGGGGTCAGCGCCGAGGATCGCCCGCACCAGGAAGTCGTGGTCCTCGGCGTACTCGTCCATCGCGATGCCGAGCTGCAGGCCGGTGCTGGCGAGCGCCTGGTCGGCGGGCAGCAGCTCGGACAGCACCTGCTCGACCCGTTGCCGTGCGGGCACGCCGGCCAGCTCGCGCACGACGTTGCCGGAGGCGGCGGTCACCGTCATGGCCGGACCGACCGGCCGGCAGCCCTGGCTGACGATCGTGCGCACGCCCGCACCCCGCAGCAGCACGCCCACCGCACCACGGTCCACGACGCGGCCGTCGACCAGCAGCCGGGTGGCGCCCGCACCCCGCACGCCCGAGGCCAGGCCCCCGACGACCGGCAGGCCGGGCAGCGCGAGGTTGGCCTGCGACACGAACCCGTCGGCCGGGAAGCTGTACGGGTCGGCGAGGAGCACCGCGACCTCGTCGTCCTCGTGCTCCGGCATGCCGACCACGGCCGCGCCGGCCTCGGCGCGCATGACCTCGAGGTGGAAGCTGCGCACCCGCACCTCCGGCAGCACCGCCGCGAACACCGACACGGCCGGCTGGTCCTCCAGCCCACGGCCGCCGCCGATGACTCCGCCTGCGGTGCAGCCGATCGAGGACACGGCGGCCGACACCTGCACCGCGCGCAGGAGCGCCTCCTGCACCTCCTCCGGCGGCCCAGTGGCGAAGACGCAGAGCAGGTCCGGCACCCGCCCGCCGAGCGTCTCCACCGCCTGGGCCGTCGCCTGCTCGGCCGCCGCGAGCAGGTCGCTGCCCGCCGCCAGTCCGTCCCCGAAGCGCGCCATGGAGCCATCCTGTCCTGCCGGCCGCCCCGGCGTCCGCAGCCGAGCGGGTGACGAGGGCCGGACGTACTGTCGGAACGTGACTCCAGAGCGCGCTCCACAGCCTGCCGACACGACGCTGGGGGACCTGCGGGCCAGCGGCCACGAGCACAGGAGCGTCAAGGCCGAGGTCCGGGACAACCTGCTCGCGCGCCTCGCCGCCGGCCAGACCGCCTTCCCGGGGATCCTCGGCTTCGACGAGACGGTCCTCCCGCAGGTCGAGCGGGCGCTGCTCGCCGGCCACGACCTGGTCCTGCTGGGCGAGCGCGGGCAGGGCAAGACCCGCCTCATCCGCACCCTCGTCGGTCTGCTCGACGAGTGGACGCCCGTCCTCCAGGGCTCCGAGCTCAACGAGCACCCGTACGCGCCGATCAGCCCCGAGGGCAAGCGGCTGGTGGTCGAGCACGGCGAGGCGGCGCCGGTGACGTGGAAGCACCGCAGCGACCGGTACGGCGAGAAGCTGGCCACCCCGGACACCTCCGTCGGCGACCTCATCGGCGACGTCGACCCGATCAAGGTCGCCGAGGGCCGCACGCTCGGCGACCCGGAGACCGTGCACTACGGGCTGGTCCCCCGCACCAACCGCGGCATCTTCAGCGTCAACGAGCTGCCCGACCTCGCCGAGCGCATCCAGGTCGCGCTGCTGAACGTGCTGGAGGAGAGGGACATCCAGGTCCGCGGCTACACGCTCCGGCTGCCCCTGGACCTGCTGCTCGTGGCGTCGGCCAACCCGGAGGACTACACCAACCGCGGCCGCATCATCACGCCGCTGAAGGACCGCTTCGGCGCCGAGGTCCGCACGCACTACCCGCTCGAGCTCGCCGACGAGGTGCGCCTGATCGCCCAGGAGGCGCAGCTCACCTGGCCGGGCAGCAGTCCCTCGTCCGGCGCCGTCGTTCCCGAGCACCTGCTCGAGGTCGTCGCCCGCTGGACCCGGCTGGTGCGCGAGTCGCCGCAGGTCGACCAGCGCTCCGGTGTCAGCGCCCGCTTCGCGGTCGCGGCGGCCGAGACCGTCGCGGCCTCCGCCGTGCGACGGGCTGCCGTCACGGGTGAGGCGCAGGCCGTGGCCCGGGTCTGCGACCTGCCGTCGATCGTCGCCGCCGCCCGCGGCAAGGTCGAGTTCGAGGCCGCCGAGGAGGGGCGCGAGCTCGAGGTCCTGGCCCACCTGCTGCGCAAGGCCACGGCCGACGTCTTCCGCGCCCGGCTGGCCGGCACCGACCTGACCGGCCTGCAGAGCCGCTTCGAGGACGGTGCCACGGTCGAGACCGGCGACCTGGTGCCCGCCGCCGACCTGCTCGCCGGGCTCGGTCCGGTGCCGGGCCTGGCCGCGATCCTGTCCCGCCTCGGCATCGAGGAGGAGTCGCCGGGGCTGGCCGCCGCAGCCCTCGAGCTCGCCCTGGAGGGCCTGCACCTGAACCGCCGGCTCGCCAAGGACGAGGTCGGCGGCCGGACCGTCTACGGCGGCTGAGCATGCACCCCGACGCACCGGATCCCGTCGCGCTGCAGCGCCGCGTGCTGCTCGCCGCCGCGGCGACGCTGGTCTCCTTCGTCGTCCTCGGCTACGTCCTCACCGCCATCGAGGCGCCGCCGTGGCTCCTGCTGCCCGGGATGCTCCTCGTCCTCGTGCTGGTGGTCCGGCCCCTGATGGCACCGGTGCTGGCGGCCAGCCGGCTGCGCCGCCGCCTGGCCTACCAGGCGTTCCTGGACAGCAAGGACGAGCGTGGCTGACGCCGGGCGACCGCCCATGGACAAGGAGGCGCGGCGCGCGGAGCGGGCCCGCATCGGGCGGCTCTCCCGGCTGCCCTTCCTCTACGACTTCGCGCAGCAGGGCCGGACGCAGGCGCTGGTCGCGACGCTCGTGCAGGTGGCGCTGGCGATCGGCCTGACCATCGGCGCCTCCTACCTGCTGACCGGTGAGGCCCTGCCGCGGTACGTCGCCCTCGTCGCGCTGGCCGTCGCCTACGCCGTGCAGGCCCTGGCCCGGTTCCTCAACGCCCGCGCCGGACGTCGATGACGTACCGCTACGGCGCCTGGACCGGCGGACGCGACCCGCTCGAGCCGCCGTACGACGTCGCCGCCGCGCTGGACGAGATCGGCGAGGCGGTGCTCGACGGGGCGAGCGCGCGGCAGGCGCTGCGCGACCTGCTGCGCCGCGGCGCCGACGGCCTGCGCGGGCTGGACGACCTGCGCCGGCAGGTGGCCAAGAGGCAGCGGCAGGCCCGGCAGAAGGGCCAGCTGGACGGGACGCTGCAGGAGGTGCGCGAGCTGCTCGAGCAGGCGCTGGCGGCGGAGCGCAGGGAGCTGTTCCCGGACCCGTCCGACGACGCGCGCATGCGCGAGCTGGAGCTCGACACGCTGCCGACCGACACGGCCCGCGCGGTGCAGGCGCTGAAGCCGTACGAGTGGCGCAGCG
>JAOPWK010000188.1 GCA_025965735.1 Frankiales bacterium | reverse complement strand
GCCCGCTTCGCCGGTGAGCCGGTGGACGGCCCGCTCACCGCCTACTACGAGGCCGACATCATCGAGCACCACGCCCTCGCGTCGAGCAAGGGCAAGACCTACGCCGAGCTCGACCGCGAGGACCCGGCCCGCGCGACCGTCATGAACGGCAGCTTCCTGCGGGCCAGCCTGTTCACCAGCGTCGTGAGCTTCGGCGTCGCCGCGATGGCCATGGGTCTCGGCGTCATCTTCGTCCTCGTCGGGTTCGCGCTGCGGACCGTCGGCAAGGTCGAGTCCACCGCCTAGTCCCTCCCACGGCCGGTCCTGCGGGGCCGGCCGTGCCGTAGCGAGAGAGGCCTCGACATGGCGTACGACAGGCTCATCGAGCTCGACCGCGACGCGTGCCTCTCCCTGCTGGCAGGCGGAAAGGTCGGTCGTGTGGTGCACACCGACCGGGCGCTGCCGGCATGCACGCCCGTGAACTACCGGCTGGTGGGTCAGGCCGTGGTCTTCCGCACCTCGCCGACCAGTCGCCTCGCGGCGGCGACCAGCGACGCCGTCGTCGCCTTCGAGGTCGACGACATCGACCCCGATACCAGCACCGGCTGGAGCGTTCTGGCGACGGGCGTGGCGTCGGCGGTACGGGACGTCAGCGTGCTCGTCCGCCTCGAGCAGCTCGGCCTGGTCCCGTGGGCCGGCCCAGACCACCCGCACTGGGTGCACATCGCGATCGCCGACCTCACGGGGCGGCGGGTCCTCCCGGCGGGGGAGGCGTCGGTGGCCGCGGCCTCCTGACTGCGCGGCCCCAGCCCCGTCCCCGCGGACGGGGCTTCCGGCTGTCGCGGGAGATCGCCACCACGACGAGCACGGGCCAGGGAGCCTGCTCCGGCCAGTGCCGGTTCGTCAGCTGACCGAGCCCGGCCGTCGTCACCCCGATCCACGACCAGGTCATGAAGGCGCCGTGCGCGGCGACCGCGTCCGGCCGCGACGCCGACCTTGCAGGGACAGCCAGCCGAGGGCCATGGTCACCAGGCTCACCACGGCCAGGACGTGGAAGGGACCCACGCCTCCGGTCGCGTCGTCCAGGAGCAGCGCGGGGACGTTCACGGCGAGCATCGCGGCCAGGTAGAGGCGGCCCACGACGACGTGCGAGGTCCCGCCCTTGCGACGCACGAGCACGGCGAGGCCCATGGCGAGGGCGAGGACTGCGGCGCCGACGTGCCCGCCCACGTCGTGGCCCCCCGGCCGCCGGCGTCGTCGTGTCAGCGCATCGGTAGCCCCGCCGTAGCGGTCGGTGCGGCGGCTTCGTGCGACGTGGGGGATTGACACGCGTCGTACCCTTCGTCGTGGTTGAGCTAGCAGCCGCTCGGGTCTGTCCCGGCGTGCTGCACCGCTCCCGCGGCACGCCGGGCAGATGCCTCACCAAGTGGAGGTGCGTTCGCTGTGACTCTTGCTGAAGACCCCCGGATCCGCCCGCAGCTGTTCGCTCGCCCCGACAGCGTGCGCCTGCTGGACCAGCTGACGGCGATCGACGCCTGGATCGGCACCCGGCGCGCCACGGAGGAGTGGGCCGCCGAACCGGTCAGCCGCGAGCTGCGGCTCGACCGCGCGCGCAGGCTCGACGTCGTGCGCCGGCAGCACCGCGCGCTGCTCCAGGCGACTGAGCGCCAGCAGCAGGAAGAAGACGGCTTCCTACGGCTGGCCCCGGCGCCGCGCGCCGTCGTCGTCCACCGCAACGACTGGTTCAAGGACAAGGTCTGCACCCGGCTGCGTGCCGCCGGCGTGGAGGTCGTGGCCGAGCTCTCCAACGGGGCGGACGCCGTCGGTGTCGTCGTCGCGGAGCAGCCGGACGTGCTGCTGGTGGAGGACAAGCTGCCGATGCTGAGCGGCCTGGACGTGCTGCGGGAGGTCCGCCGCTTCGCGCCGAGCACCCGCGTCGTGGCCCAGGTCGCCGATGACGGTCAGATCGGCGCGTTCCTGGAGGTCGGCGCGTGCACGGCCTTCACGCGTCGCATCCCGCCGGCCGACATCGCCGACGCGGTCTGCGACCTGCTCGCGCTGGGCGTCGCGGGCTGATCCCCAACGGTTCGTGAACGACGTCACGCTGGCCGTCGAGGTGGTTGTTCGGCGCTCCGTTCGGGTAGCCGCGGGTTGATGGAAGCGATACCCGAGGTCCGCGAGGCTGCTGAACGCCTGGCGGCTGTGGCTGACGAGACGCTCGACCTGGTGCAGCGCCTCGAGGCGGTGTCGGCGCTCGCGCTGACGCTCCTGCCCTCCTGCGTGGGCGTGAGCCTGACGGTGCTGGTGGACGGTGATCCGTTCACCGTCACCGCCACACCCGCGGACATCGCCGGCCTGGACGCGATCCAGTACCTCGACGGCGGCCCCTGCGTGGAAGCCGCTGCCAGCGCAGAGGTGCAGGTCGTTGACGATGTGCTCGACGAGCCTCGCTGGCAGATGTACTCGCAGGCAGCGGCGGCCGTCGGGGTGCGATCGAGTATGTCGCTCCCGATCCCGCGCTCTGGTGACGTCCCCGCAGCCGCGCTGAACCTGTACGCCTCCGACCCGCACGCCTTCCACGGCGTGCATGCTCAGCTGGCGGCGATGTTCGGCGCCCACGTCAGCGAGCTCGTCGAGAACGCGGACCTGTCCTTCATGACGCGCGAGTTCGCCCGGGAGCTCCCGCAGCGGCTCGAGGACCACGAGCAGCTCAACCAGGCGGTGGACGTGCTGACGGCGCTGCGCGGAGGCGACGCGGAGGCAACCCGTGAGCGCATCCGGTTCGCGGCCAGCAGGGCCGGCATCACGCCGAGCCAGGTCTCCGCGATCATCCTCATCGTCGGCACCTGAGTCCTTCCGCCACCAGTGCGGCAGGCGGTCAGTCCTCGATGACGTCCCTGCCCTGCTCGCGCAGCAGGGCCAGAGACGCCAGCATCCCGCCCAGCACCTCGGGTGCGTGCGGCGGCCACCCGAGGACCTCCCTGACGACGCGCAGCGGATGACGCGACCGGTAGGACCCCGTGGGGTTGCCGGGCAGCTTCTTGTCGGTGACGTTCGGGTCGTCCTCGAACGGCCCTGACGGCTCCACCTCGTAGATGCGGCCCGCAGTACCGTCCGCTCCGAGCGCGGCAGCCAGCTCCGCGCCCCACACGGCCGTCTCCACAACGCTGGTGAAGTAGATGTTGTTGAAACACGCGCCCCTGCTGGAAGTTCGAGGCGTGACCGGGCCTCAGCTCCTCGCCGGCCCTCAGCACGGCGCGCGTCCCGTGGAAGAAGGGTCCGCTGATCCGCTGGCAGTCCTCGACGGTCACCGGCATGCGGTGGTCGTCCCGTCCGCCCATGCGGTCCTCCGATCCGTCCGCCTGTGCCTCCAGTGCAGCACGCCGTAGCGGAGGTGGAGGACGCCCGAGGCGAAGGTGCGGCTGTGCAGGAGCTCGAGGTCGACGCGACGCTGGGCGCGCGGGCACAGGGGGGTACCACCGCTGACCAGCACCGGGTGGCCGCGCAGTCGGTACTCGTCGATCGGCCCCAGCGCGGCCGCCTCACCGGCGAGGCCCCGGGTGGCCAGGCGCGCGTCGCCCTGCACCGAGGAGGCGGTCGGCGAGAACACCACGTTCGGGACCGCCTTCCACAGCTCAGCCCAGGCGAGCAGGGGCGCGTCCAGGGCGGGGTCCTGGTCGGCGGTCTCCCGGAACAGCATCGTCTGGTGCAGCCGGCGGCCCAGCATGGGGACACCGACCTCCCGGAACTCCTCGGTGAGGAAGGAGAGACCTCCTCGTCGGGCGCGTCCACCCGACGTCGCCGTCCGGGCCGACGACGTAGCCGTCCAGGGAGACGCCCAAGGAGCAGGTCACCTCCGCATGCGACTCCGCACCCTCGGTCCGCCGTGGAGGCGGTACGGCCGGAATGGAGCCCGCCGGCGCCTCGTGACGCGTGGCGGTGCCGGCCGTGCTGGTCCCGTCCGGCGAGCGGATCAGGAGGGGCTGACGGAGCCTCGCGCCTGGGCGGGGGAGGGCGCCGAGGCGGCGGCCGCGAGGGCGGCGAGTGCGCTGAGGGTGGCCGCGTTCCGCGTCGTGACGTCGCCGGCGGTCATGGCCAGTGGTGCGGCGCCGGACCTCTCCCCAGCGGCGTGCCAGCGTCGCAGCCGGCTGTGGGCGTCGCTGCTCACAGGCCCGCCCGTCAGCGTCACGGCGTAGCCGTGCGCCCGGACGGAGCGGACGGGCGAGTCACCGGTGCGCAGCGCGCCCCCGATCAGGCGGCGGAGGACCTCGGGCTGACCGATGTCGGCTCCGTCCATCCAGTACGCCTCGAACAAGAGCACGCGCACCGGGAGGCCCACCCCGGCCCCGACGGCTTCGGCGAGGCCGACGACGGCCGGGCCGGTGTGCGGCACGAACCCCGGTGGGCGGCCCGGGAGGTGCTCGCCCGGGAGCAGGTGCGCACGTACGGCCTCCAGCTCGGCGACAGCAAGCTCCAGGCCGGCTGCCTCGAGACGCGGGCCTGGCGCGGCCAGCCGTGTCCCTGGTGCCCCGTCCGGATCGCTCATCCGCCAGGTCGGGCGCAGCCTCGGGTCGCCAATCCGCGCCGTGCGCTGGCTGGCCAGGTAGGACCATGGACAGGCGAACGAGCCGTGCAGCAGCGGGCGTCCCGCAGGGGCGGACACAACGGCCCGCTGGCGCGGCAGCAGCCGACGCGACTCGTCCTCGACCCAGCGCGCCCGGTGGTCGTGGTGCACCGGGGGCGAGAGGACGTTCACGCGCGGTCGGAGGAGGTCAGCGGAGATGCGGGCTCCCGCAGCCGATCGAGGTCGAGTCGGAGGGACGGAGGTGTGCGCATGGAAGCTCTTCCGGTCGGCGAGGGCGTGTCGGGGGCAGGTCGATCTGGGACGTGCGGCGGTGGACGATCAGGCGCGCACCACCAGGACGGGACACGGTGCGTGCTGCGCGACCTGCGTGCTGGTGGATCCCAGGAGCAGCCCGGCGAAGCCGCCACGGCCCCGCGAGCCCAGGACGAGCAGGTCCTGCGGGGCGGCTGCCGTCAGCAGCTGCACCACGGTGCTCCCGACGAGGACCTGCGCGTCCACGGCGTCTGCCCCGGCTGCCTTGGCCGCTGCCTCGAGCTGGTGTCGCTCGCTGTCCTCGAGCAGCGTGATGTCCGGCGGGTGAGCGCCTCCGCGCGGCACCTCCATCGGCTCGTGCACGTACACCGGTACCAGCGTCGCGCCGCGGCGGCGGGCGTGCTCCGCTCCCACGGCCAGGGCGCTGAGCGCAGCCGGTGAGTGGTCCACCCCGACCAGGACGCGGGGGTCTCGCCCGTCGCTGTCGCGGGGCTCCGGCACGACCGTGACCGGGCCGGTCGCGTGGTGCAGGACTGCTGCGCTGACCGAGCCGAGCACGGCACGGGACAGCGCTCCGTGACCACGCGAGCCGACGACGATCATCGCGCTGTCCTCGCCCTGCTCGAGGAGCACCTGCGACGGCGTGCCGAAGACGGCGCTGGCGGTGCAGTCGACGGTGTCCGAGCCGGCCACCCGTTCGGTCACGAGCTTGAGCTGCTCCTCTGCCTCGCGCTGCGCCGTCGCCGACTCGGCGCCGTCGAAGGTGGTGGAGGAGTAGGCGTACGCCTCGGCCGCGTAGGCGGTGTGGGTCCACGCGCGCACCGCCAGCAGGGAGGCGTTCGTCGACACCGCTTCGCGCAGCGCCCACTCGAGCGCCGCGCCGCCTGACGGGCTCGGGTCGACGCCGACCACGATGCGCGTCACAGCCCTGCCGCCGCTGCCGCGACGGGTGCGCTGGCCGTGGGGGAGACGGACCTGGTGCCCGGCACTGCGGGCTCACCCGCCTCGCCGAGCGCGACGGCGCTGACGACGTCCACCATGGTGATGATGCCGAGGAGGTGCTCCTGCGCGTCGATGACGACCACGGCGTCGCAGCGGCTGGTGCGCAGCAGGAGCGCCACGCGCTGCAGCGGCTCGCCGGGTCCCACCTGCGGCACGTAGTGCGTCATCGCCGTGCTGACGGGCTGCTCCAGCGCTCCCTCCAGGCCGCCGGCCGTGAGCAGGGCGAAGGCCACGAGGCGGTCGTCGACGAGCCCCACGAACCTGCCGTCACCGATGACGGGCAGGTGCCGGATGCCGAGCCTGCGCATCAAGGTCATGGCCTCGCCGACCGTCGTGGTGGTCACGACCGTGGCCACGTCGCTGGTCATCAGGTCGCTCGCGTGCAGGCCGCCCGGCGGACGGGCTGCTCCTCGTGCTGTGCGGTTGACGAAGGTCTTCATCGCTGCTCCTCCTCGTGGCGGGTGGATCGGGGTGTGCGTGTGCTGCGACCGGCGCCTCGACCGGGCAGCGGCGGCGTCGTGGTCGCGGCAGCGCGTCCTCCGCGCGAGACCTGGCCGGCCGTGCAGCGACGGTGCGCGCTCGCCGCGCCTCCGCGCGAGCAGCGGCCAGGTGGCTGCGGGAGCGGGAGGCGCCATGGCACGTGGCCGATCGGGCTGCGGTGCTCGGCGGCGACGACCGGATCGGGGGCCGCGCCGTCCTGCACACGCAGTCTACGTCGTAGACGCGAGGTTGTCTGCAGTTGAGCCGCACCGGTCCGCACGCGCAGGACCCGCAGCCGGTGGATCGGCTGCTGCACGACGTGCAGCAGATGGAGGTCGCTCACCGCGGGTTCGGGACCAAGGTCCCTTGCTGCACGATGGTCTACGACGTAGCGTCTACGTCGTAGACACATTGGGCCACGTGACCCCGAGCACCGTCCTGGTGCGGCCCGGCGACCGGAACGGCACACCCTCCCGGAGGTCGGCATGACCAGTACCGCAGATCCCCGTACCGACATCGACCTTGACGCAGCGCCCGTGAGCCGCAACCGGCAGCACGCCAGGGCGAGCAGGTCCGACGCCGACAGGCGCGTCGGTCTGCTCGGCTCGCTGGTCCTCGCGGCCGGCGTCATCCTGAGTTTGTCCGGCGCCGGTACCTGGGCGTTCGTGCAGAGCAGCCTGGCCGGCGAGAACATCACCGTCGCCGAGGACGCCGCCCGCTTCGCCGGTGAGCCGGTGGACGGCCCGCTCACCGCCTACTACGAGGC
>JAOPWK010000151.1 GCA_025965735.1 Frankiales bacterium | reverse complement strand
CCGGCGGATCGGGCAGCGCGCGCAGCGCGGCGACGACACCGGCCTCGGCGGCCTGCAGCTCGCCCAGCCGGCTGGTGCAGGAGGCGCAGCCGGCCAGGTGCTCGTGCGGCTCCCCGGCCAGCGCGTCGGCCAGCTGGTCGAGGTCGAGGTGGGTCGGAGCAGCGTCGGTCATGCCCCACCTCCTTGGCTCCGCGCTTTTCCCGGTGCAGGTGGGACGGGCGGGATCTCCGGTCGGTTCCGCAGGTGGCCGAGCGAGAGCGCGAGGCGGGCACGGCCGCGCGAGCAGCGGCTCTTCACCGTCCCGGCCGGCACCCCCAGCACCGAGGCGACGTCCTCGACCGACATGCCGTGGACGTCGACCAGCATGATCGCGCAGCGCTGCTCCATGGGCAGCTCGGCCAGCGCGGCCTCGATCTCGAGCGCGGTCTCCCGTGCGCCCAGCGCGTCGTGCTTGTCCACCGGCTCGGCGCTGCCGCCCTGCTCCGGCATCGGGACGGTGGGACGGGCCTGCCGCCGCCGGACGCGGTCCAGGCAGGCGTTGACGACGACGCGGTGCAGCCAGGTGGTGACCCGCGCGTCGCCGCGGTAGCTGCCGGCGGCCCGGTAGGCGGACAGCAGCGCGTCCTGCAGGGCGTCGGCCGCCTCCTCGCGCTCGCCGAGCGTGCGCAGCGCCACCGCCCAGAGCCGGTCCCGGTGGTGGCCGACCAGGGTGCCGAACGCGTCCGGGTCGCCCGCGACGTGCGCGGCGAGCAGCGCCCGGTCGCGGGCGTCGCCGTCGGCGGGGTCCTCGACCAGGCCGAGCGCGGGTGGGCCCTGGGTCACGGCGCGAGGGTAGTGGCGCGGCGGGTCCCGGGACGGCAGGACCGGCGCGGCGCGGGCTCAGCCGCTGCGGAAGCTGAGCTCCTTGATGCCGGCCCGGAAGCCGTCCTCGGACTGGCTCAGGCCGGTGATCCAGACGAGGTAGAAGCGGGCGGTGGTGCCTGCGGCGGGTGTGAGTACCAGCTGCTCCTCGGCGGCCCGGCCGCTGGCGACGACCCGGTAGTCCTCCGGCCGTGCGCCGAGCGCGTCCGCGGCGCGCAGCTCGAAGGCCGCGCCGCCGCCGGTGGTCAGCAGCTCGACCCGCCCGACCCGGGTGGGCTTGCCGAGGTCGACCAGCAGGCCGACGCCGGACTTCAGCCCGCCGAAGGCCGCGGAGCCGTACCGCTCGGTCTCCCACACGGTGGTGGGGTCCTCGTCGACGGCGTTCGGGAGCGACCCCGGCCGCTCGCCGCCACCCCCGAGCGGGTCGAAGTCGTCGAGCGTCGCGGTCGCGAGGTCGATCCGCGCGCCGGCGGCCGGCGCACCGGCCGCGGGAGCCAGGGCGCGCTCGGAGGGGGGAGCGTCCAGGGGAGGGATCTCCCCGAGGTCCCGTCCGACGGCGTACGCGCCCAGGCCGACCGCGCCGATGAAGGCGAGGCTGGCGAGCACCGGCAGGAAGCGGCGCACCCACGGCGGGATCCGCGGCTCGCGCGGCGCCACCGGCCGGGGGGCGTCGGCCCGAACGGCCCCGACGAACGCGTCCGCGAGCGCGGCGGCGCTGGTCGGAGCGGCGCGCCCCGGCGTCGGCTGCAGCACCCGGACCACGAGCGCGTCCAGCGCGCTGGGCACCCCCGCACGCACCTGGCGGGGGCTGCTGATCCGGCCGCGCTTCCGGTCGCGGGTGGCCGGCGCCGCCGGGACGCCGCACGACGGCTGCGGGGTGGCGCTGACCGGCCACCTCGCGGTGAGCATCGCGTAGAGCACGGCGGTCAGGTCGCGCACGTCTGCGGCGGCACCCACGGGGTCGCCGGCACGCGCAGCCGGCACGGCGCGGTCGGGGAGCGCCGCCGAGGTGGCGGTGTCGGTGAGCGTGAGCCGGCCGGCCGGGGTGACCATGACGTTGCCGGGGTGGACCCGGGCGTGCCACACGCCCCGGTCGTGGGCGCTCTGCAGCGCCTCGGCCGCCTGGACCACCAGTGCGCAGGCCTGCTCCGGCTCGAACGGCCCGTCCTCGCGCAGCACCTCCGCGAGGTCGCGCCCGTCGACCCACTCGCTGATGACGTAGGCGACGTCGACCTCGCCGGCGGGTCGGCCGGCCCGCTCGGCCGGCCACTCCTGGATCGCCGCGTCGTACACCCGGGCCAGCAGCGGGCTGGACAGGGAGGCGGCAGCGGCGGCGGCCTCCAGGAACGGCCGCGCCGCGACCGCGCCCCGGCGGCCGGCGGCGCGCAGCACCTTCACGGCCACCGGTCGGGCCAGCACCTCGTCCTGGGCGCGCCAGACGATGGCCGGCGACTCCTCGTCCTCGTTCGCGCGGGGCGCGGGCTCGACGGGGTGCTCGAGGCGGTACCGGTCGGCCAGCAGGTCACCGGCCCGCAGGAGGGGACGGATCGCGCGGCGGCCTGGCGGCGGGGCCACGGGATCCTCCTCGTCGGGTTGCGCCCGTCAGGGGCGCGGGTCGCGACGATCCTAGAGGGGAGCGATCAGCTCGCCGGGCGGGCGCTGACGGTCACGTCGACCTCGGCCCAGTTGCGCGCGGGACCGATCTTCTTGACCAGCATCGTGGGTGCGGTGCGGTGCAGCGTCAGCGTGATGCTGCCGTCCTGGCCGACCGTGAAGGTCTGCGGGTCGATGCTGTCGCCGTGCTCGAGGACCTCGGCGAGCGCAGCGTCATACGCCGTCTGCAGGTCCTTGGCGCTCTCCCAGCTCTCGTCGGCCGCGCGGACGGCGGCCTGCGCGTGGTCCTCGGCCTGGAACCGGGCGGCGCCCAGCGAGACGAGGTCGAAGCCGATGACGCCGAGCACGCCGAGGGTGAGGACCAGCTTCGTCAGCCAGCCCAGCACGATGTCGCCGCGGTCACCCATGCAGTCCAGATCGGCTGGACGGCGCTGCTCCTTGAGGTGCACCCGATCGGGTGTCTAGCGCAGGCCGATCCGCCGCAGCACCGGTCCGGCGACCTCGGCCACCTCGGGCACGCGCATCCGCCGGGTGAGCAGCACGTAGCCGACGGCCAGGACGGCTCCCGCGACGGCCAGCGCGACCGCCGCGCCGAGCGGCCCGCGCCCGAGCAGCCGGGTGAGACCCACTGCGACGCCGTAGGCGAGCAGGCCCGGCAGCACCGAGGCGACCAGGCAGCGCACGGCCGTACGGACCACCAGGCCGACGTCGAGGCCGCCGATCCGGCGGGACAGCACCAGCGAGCAGATCACCAGGCCGGCGACGAACGAGGTGGCGTGCCCGGCGGCCAGGCCGAGGACCTCGTACCGGTCCGGCAGCAGCACGTACAGGACGCTGCCGGTGACGACGAGCGTGGCGTTCACGCCGAGGTTGATGAGCGTCGGCGTCCGGGTGTCCTGCAGCGCGTAGAAGGCGCGCAGCTGCAGCTGGTAGGTGCTGAACGGCACGAGGCCGACGGCGAAGACGCCGAGCAGCACGCCGATGAAGCGCGCGTCCTCCACCGACACCTCGCCGCGGGCGAAGACCACGGTGGCCAGCTCGCGGCCGAGCACCACGAAGGCCACCGCCGCCGGCACCAGCACCGAAACGGTGAGCCGCAGGCCGCGGTTGAGCGAGGCGCGCAGGTCCTCGATCCGGTCGTCGGCTGCCGCCCGGCTCATCCGCGGCAGCAGCGCGGTGATGACGCTGACAGCGACGATGGCGTGCGGCAGCTGCCACAGCACGAAGGCGTACACGTAGGAGGCGAAGCCGCGCCCCGCTCCGACCAGCTGCTCGTCGGAGGCCAGGCGCACCACGACGAAGAAGGCCAGCTGGTTGGCCACGACGTAGAGCAGCACCCACTTGGCCAGGCTGCCGATCCTGCGCAGGTCCAGCGCCGCCACGTCACGGCGGAGCCGCAGCGAGAACCCCGCGGCCCGAAGCGACGGGACCAGCGCCACCGTCTGCGCCACGATGCCGAGCGTGGTGCCGATCCCCAGCAGCGCGACCTGGCCCTGGGTCAGGCTCTCGGCGGTCAGCTCGGCCCGGCCGCGCACGAGCAGGAAGACCAGCCCGGTGGCGATGACGACGAGATTGTTCAGCACCGGCGCCCACATGGGCGGGGCGTAGCGGCCGCGGGTGTTGAGCACCGCGCCGAGCACCGCCCCCGCGCCGTAGAACAGCACCTGCGGCAGGAAGAACCGCGCGAAGGTGACCGCGAGGTCGCGCGAGGCGGGGTCGAGGTCCCCGGCGTAGAGGTCGATGAGCAGCGGCGCGGCGATCACGAGCAGCACCGCCGCGGCGCCCAGCACGACGACGGTCAGCGTCAGCAGCCGCTGCGCGTACGCCTGTCCCTCGTCCCCGTCCTCCTTCGCGGCCCGGACCAGCAGCGGCACGACGACAGAGGTGAGCACCCCCCCGAGCAGCAGCTCGTAGACGATGTTCGGCGTGGTGTTGGCGACGTTGTACGCCGTGCCGACGCCGTAGACGCCGAGCACGGAGGCGATGACGGCGGTGCGCAGGAAGCCGGTCGCGCGGGAGGCGACGGTGCCGAGGGCCATCGCCCGGGCGGACCCGCCGAGACCGCTCACGCGGGGTCGTCCGTCGGCCTGCGCAGGGCGCGCCTGGCGATCCGCGCGCCGGCGGCGACCATCAGGACGGCCGCCGCGACGCCGGTGACGCCGAGCGCGACCCGGCCGTACTGCGTCGAGCGGACGTCCAGCTCCACCGGGTCCCCGAAGGCCCGGCCCTCCTCGTCGACCAGGGTGGCCTCGACGACGAAGCGGCCCGAGGTCTGCGGCTCGACGCGCACCTGGATCTGGGTGGCGTAGCGCGCGGGCACGACCTGCACGCCGGTGTCGCCGGAGGACAGCCGAGCGCTACTGGTCTGGTCCAGGCGCACCCCCACGTTCACGGCCTGGTCCAGCTCGTTCTGCACCGACAGCTCCAACACGCCGGTGTCGCCGGTGAGGGTGACGGGCTCGCTCACCAGCCGCACCTTGCTGCGCAGGTCGGCGACATCCTCCTGCAGCAGGCGCAGCATCCGGTCGCCGAGCACCGGCTGGTCGCGCCAGGCCGCGGACGCCGCCCGGCCGTGCGCACGCAGCAGCCGGGCCTTGGTGCGGGTGGACTCGACGGTGCGGTCGACCAGGACCGAGCCGGTGAACTGGTCGGCGTCCTCCTGCACCTCGGCCAGCCGGGAGAGGAAGGCGCTGGACAGCTCGTCGCCGCGCTCCTCCGGCTCGGCCGTGACCTCCTCGTCGGTCAGCTCCTCCGCCGGCGACGGGCCCTGCGCGTCGGGCAGACCGCTGCAGCGCTCGGACCCGGCGGCGACGGCGGCGAGGGAGACCGGGCACAGCCACGGGAGCCGCCCCGTGTCGGCGATCATCGCCGCGCCCAGGGCCGCCTGGGCGACGCTCCCGGTGCGCTCGGGAGCGATCAGCAGCGTGCGCGACTGGCTGGGCAGCTCGGCGGCGATGATCGCGGTCTCGGCGATGAAGCGCTGCTCGGCCAGCCGCGGTCCCTGCCACCCGACCGGGTCGGGGGTGACCAGGTCCGACAGCACGTCCTCCACCACCAGGCCGGTGGTCGCGCCGTACGGCGAGGGCAGGGCGGTGCGGGTGCTGGGCGTGCGGTTGCGCGCCGCCGAGGCCGGCGGCAGGGCGGCGACGTCCAGCACCACCGACCGCGCCTGGCCGCCGAGCAGCAGGTCGAGGGCGGGGTCGGTGACCGGGCCGGGCGGTGGCCACGCCACCGACGTGAGCGGCCGGCGGCTGGAACCCTCCGGGTAGAGCAGGCGCTGGACGGTGGCCTGGCCCAGCTTGCGCAGCTGCTCCACCTCGTCGCGCAGGCCGGTGTCGGCGCGCGCCATGGCGACGACGTCCGGGTCGCCGAAGGGGAGCGCCAGCACGTCCTGCCTCTGCGCGGCCTCGCGCAGCGCCACCAGCCACTGCTCGGCGTTCGCCGAGGGAGGGCGGTTCCTGCGCTCGCCGTCGACCAGCACGGTGTAGTCGCGGACCATCGCCTCCACGCTGTAGAGCAGCGACGGGTCCAGGCCGTACGTCACCGGCACCGGCTCGCCGCGGCAGCCGGCCAGGGACCGGCGAGCCACGCCCTCCGGCGGTGCGGCCGCCTGGTCGCACGCACCGGCGCTGCCCTCACGCGCGGCGACCAGCAGCTCCTGCAGCCGCCCGCGCGGCTGACCCTGCCCGCCGGGGGCCACCAGCTCGTCCAACTCGTCGTCGAGCATCACCTCGGCCGGACCGCGTCGCGGCTGGTCGATCAGCGGCCAGAGCCAGGCCACGCGGGTCGGCGCCGGAGGGCCGTCCGGGAACCACGGCACGTACGTCGCGGCCAGGCCGACCACGGTGCGGGCGCCGTCGTCGCCGTAGCGCGCCCGGGCCTGCACGGTCAGCGGGTAGACGCCCAGGCCGCTGCCGAGGCGCAGGTCGCCCACGAGCATCCGCAGGTCGAACGGCGCGCTCTCCCCGGGCGCGAGCTCCTCCAGGTCCGTCGGCACGGTGAGCAGCCGGCGGCTGCCGATCACCGGCTCCTCGTCGGCCCGCTGCAGCTCGCCGCGGGTGCTGATGCGGCTGCCGACCGACAGCCGGACCTGCAGTCCGGTCAGCGAGGCCTGGCCGCAGTTGCGCAGCCGACCGGCCACCTGGAACGGCTCCTCCGGCAGGCTCGGCGCGCGCGGCAGCAGCGTGCTGACCTCGACCAGGACCGGGCTCTCCTCGGACGCGCTCCCGCAGCCCTCGGCCGGCGCCGGCTCCGGGCTGATCTCACCGGCGGAGGTGGGGGCGGCCAGCAGGAGCAGCGAGGCGGCGAGCAGGCCGGCGCCGACCCGGTTGCGCACGGCAGCGCGCACAGGTCAGGCGGTCTCGGCCAGCAGGACGGGCACCCGCTCGAGCAGCCGGCGCTCGTCGGCGTAGGCCAGCTTGGCGGCGAGCTCGTCCAGCGGCACCCAGGCCACCTCGCTCACCTCGACGTCGGCGTCGGACAGCTCCAGCCCGTGCACCGGGTCGCTGGCCAGCAGGAGGTAGTGGTGCACCGTCTTGTGCACCCGCCGCCCCTCGGCCACGAACCAGAAGTCGATGGTGCCGAGCTTGCCGACGACCCGGCCGCGGATGCCTGTCTCCTCGGCGACCTCGCGGACGGCGGTCTCCGGCTCGGTCTCGCCGGCCTCGACGTGGCCCTTCGGCAGCGACCACAGCAGCCGCCCGCGCCGGTCCAGCCGGCCGATCAGGGCGGCGTTCGCCCCCGGCCCGAGCCGGTCGAGCACCAGGCCGCCCGCGCTCGTCTCGTCGACCCGCCGCAGCGGCCGCCGGCCGGCGGGAGGGGTCGGGCCGGGACACATCTGCCCAGGGTACGGCCGGGGGGGGACGCCGGCAGCGCGGTCAGGGGGTGGGTCGGCGCTGCTCGACCTCGAACCCGCCGGACCAGCCGGGCCGCTCGGTGGGGGGCTGAGGACGGGGGGCCAGGGTCGCGACCCGGGCGCCCGC